>DBDN01000038.1 GCA_002293615.1 Betaproteobacteria bacterium UBA931
CGTCCTTTTACTTCCTCGGAATATCTATGTTTCTTCAGGGCTCCATTCTCTCAAGTTATGCAACCTCCGAGAATCACGGGACGGTTCACTTTTCAGGCAAAGAAAAGGGAAACAAATTGGTTTACGCGATGGAAATCTCGGAGTGTCTGGATTTTGATGATTATTTTCATGATCCGCGTTTCCAACAAAAAAAGCCGAAGACTAAAGGTTCTCGAATGGAACGTTGTGGAGACAATTTTTACAGTAGGGATGCAAATGGTGCGTGGTTTCAGCATCCAAATCCATATCATGTGGGAATGAAAGAGCAAGACACGAAGCATCCTACAGTTTTTATTGCTTCTCGATTTTGGTATCTAGGGAAATCAGCTGCTAATGTTCCGGATCAATTCTTTCCACTTATCAGGCAAAGGCAAGGCGTTAAGAAAGACCATGACCCTAATTTGGTCAAAGCATTTCAAGCTTGGGTATCAGCAACTTTCTCTGAAGGCAGAGCAGATGATCCTGGGAACTGGGGAAATTATGCAGGACAAAACGATCGCCCTGTGTGATTAGGACGACGTTCTGGTCAATTAACTGTGGTTGAGAAGAAAACTCAGTACTAATTTTTCGCCTGAGCTACTCGTTCTCGAGAAAACTGCGTAGTTTTTCAGAGCGTGACGGGTGGCGCAATTTGCGTAAAGCCTTGGCTTCAATCTGCCGGATACGCTCGCGCGTCACATCAAACTGTTTCCCGACTTCTTCGAGGGTATGATCCGTGCTCATTTCAATACCGAAACGCATGCGTAGCACTTTTGCTTCGCGCGGCGTTAACGAGTCGAGAATATCCTTGCAGACATCGCGCAAGCTGGCGTTGACCGCGGCATCGGATGGTGCGATTACCGTAGAGTCTTCGATGAAATCACCAAGATGCGAGTCATCATCATCTCCGATTGGTGTTTCCATCGAAATCGGCTCTTTGGAAATTTTCAGGATGCGGCGGATTTTTTCCTCGGGCATTTCCATTTTTTCAGCGAGTATCGCCGGCTCGGGCTCTTGGCCGGTTTCCTGAAGGATCTGGCGCGAAATGCGGTTCATCTTATTGATCGTCTCGATCATGTGTACCGGAATACGGATGGTACGCGCCTGATCGGCGATGGAGCGGGTAATGGCCTGGCGTATCCACCAAGTGGCATATGTCGAAAATTTGAAGCCGCGCCGAAATTCGAATTTATCAACAGCTTTCATCAAGCCGATATTACCTTCCTGANNTCAGGTCGAGGAATTGCAAGCCGCGGTTGGTATATTTTTTGGCGATGGAAATCACCAGACGTAAATTGGCCTCGGCCATTTCTTTTTTGGCACGGCGGGCCATATGTTCGCCTTCGATCATCTGCTTATTGATGTTTTTGAGATCGTTAAGCTGAACCATGACGCGTGTTTGTAAATCGATCAATTTTTGCTGCTCATCGACAATAGCTTGGCGAAAACGCGCCAACTGATCCGCGTAAGGCGGCTTTGCCGCAATTTCCCGGTCAATCCAGCCTAAATTAATTTCATTCTTGGGGAAGCGTTCAAGGAACAGAGAGCGTGGCATACCGGATTGTTCGATGGTCAGGTCACGGATTTTGCGCTCAATTTTTCGGATATTTTCGACTTCGTTGCGCACGGATTCGCACAGCCGTTCGATGATTCGTGCCGAAAAGCGAATACCCATGAGAATCTCGGAAATACTTTTCTGGATCTTGGCGGCTTTGGGCGAATGAATGTCCTCTTTGGTAAGAGCTGCGGTCAGCTGATGGTAAAGCTTGCGCAATTTGGCAAATTTTTCTTTCGCATGCACTTTAAGCCGCTCGAGATTTTCTGCGGTTGCCTTACCGGCAGCGGTGCCATCATCGTCATCGTCTTCTTCACTTTCGTCGTCAAGCGCATCATCATCGCTTTCATCATTGTTGCTCGCCGCAAGCACCGCCGTTTCATCCTCGAGATCGGCAAGGCCATCGACCAATTCGTCGATTTTCATTTCGCTTGTTTCGACCTTGTCTGCCATCTCAAGAATCTGCGCAATCGTCATCGGGCATTCGGAGATGGCGTTAAGCATATATTTGAGCCCTTCTTCAATGCGCATGGCGATTTCAATTTCGCCTTCACGGGTCAGAAGGTCAACTGTACCCATTTCGCGCATATACATGCGTACAGGATCAGTGGTACGCCCAAATTCGGAATCCAGCGAAGATGCAGCGGCTTCTGCTTCCTCTTCAACGTCTTCTGTCGGCACCGTAGTCGTGTTTTCCGACATCAGCAAAGTTTCCGCGTCGGGCGTTTCGTCGTAAACGCGAATGCCCATGTCGCCAATCGTCGAAATAATACCGTCGATTTGTTCCGGGTCGACAATTTCATCCGGAAGGTGGTCGTTGATTTCGGAAAAAGTGAGATAGCCGCGTTCTTTTCCGAGGCGGATTAATTCTTTCAGGCGCAAGCGGCGCGCTTCGGCTTCTTCCGGGCTGAGTTCGCGCGGTTTTGGTTCATTGCTGATTTTGCCGGCTTTGGCTTCTTTTTTTGCTGTTGCGGATGACTTTGCTTTTGCGACCAGTTGGTCGGTCATGGCGTCAACCAGCGCTTCGGTCGCTTTGGTTTTTCGCGGTTTTTTCGCTTTGGGTTCGACGGCAGCGGTTTTTACCGGCTTTTCAGCAGATTTTCTGCGTCTTGTTTTCTCTTCTTTCGAAGCAGGCGCGACGCTTTGTTTCTCTGGCGCTGTTTTACGGGAACGCTTTGTGTCGGCCACCAAGGCAGGTGTTTTTTTTGCGGACACAGCTGCTTTTGAAGCAGGTGTTTTTGTCGCCGTCCTCAAGGTTATATTTTTCTTCGTCGAGGTGGCCTTGCCGGTTGCCGTGGTTTTGCCGATTTTTTTCTCTATTGGCTTAGGTGTTCGGGCCGCGGCTTTGGTTGTCGTTTTCCGCGTTGTTTTAGCCTTGGTTTTTGTCGCCGTTTTTTTCACGGGCGCTGTTTTTTTGTTTGTGATTCTGGTTGCCGCTTTGGTCGTTTTCGTCGCTGTTGCCGGTGTTTTGGCTTTTGGTTTGGGCATGGCGGTTTTCTTGGCCACAGGCTGCTTTACACCGGTTTTTTTTGCGGGTGCGGATGTCGTTTTTGTGCCTTTTTTGGCCGTGGACGGTTTTGTCGTTTTGAGTGTTTTAACTGCTTTTGCTGTTTTGGCCGTCTTGGTCGGTCGCGACGAAGTTTTTTTCGCGGCTGCACTCTTGCGTGAAGCTGTGCGCGTCACTGTTTTTCGTTCCGTTTTGGTGCCGGCGGAAGAACGAGTTGTTGTGCGTACCGTTCTGGTAGCATTCACATTTTTTTTTGCCATGAGTTATCCTGCGTCAAATATCAAAAGACACCGCGCGAATGCGCATGCCTGATGCGGACTTGCTTGAGAAGGTCAAGTGGNNAGTGGTTGCGAAACGAACACGAACATATCCCCGTCTTCTGAAGGGAGTAGAACAACCGCGAATTCTATCATGCCGATTCTCTCTTGGAAACGTTGTCTTCCAGATAAGCCTTGCCGATATATGAAGGAGAAATTATCGGTTTCAATGTGGCGTTGCGGGGTGTTACGGTTTTCAAAATGGCGGGGCGTCTTCGTCGAAAAAATCCGGCGAAGTAACGGCAGGCTTATCGTCAGGGACATGCGTTGGAAGGTTTGCTGTCGTTACCGTTTTCTCTGATATAGGCGCGGGAGAGGGCGGCTTTTTACGCATTTGTGCTAAACGCAGGCGCTCTTCTTCGTTTAATTGGGCAAGCGGCCGTTTGAGCAGTTCGGCCAATTCTTGTTTTTCGCTGCGGTCTTCCCAACGCTGCAATGCAGCCATCAGTTGCAGCGTGTTCAACTCCGGGGATAAATGTTGCGCTTCATTGGTGGCAAGCGCTTCAGCGATCAGGCGCGCGTGCTCAGTGTTACTGAAATGTTGAATCAGCACGGCAACGCTCGGTGCCATTTCGTTTTGATGGCAGTAGGCAACGACCGCATTGAGTGTGGCGGCTTCCGGTGTATGGTCATCGGCGTACGGGATATCGTGTGTTTTGGTAAGGTGTGGTTGTTGAACAACAGCCTGTAAAATTTTTCGCATGAGCGATGGCGATCGTCGGACGGCACGCCATTGCGCCGGTTTTTTTTCCGGGGATGCGGACGGGCGTATATTTTGCTCNNCATGCGGCTGCGAATCAATGCAGTCAACGCGGGCGCCTTAATCGCGGCCAGCAGCGGGCGCAGGGCATCGATAAATGCGGCGCGTCCTTCTGCATCGCGCGGCGAGTGTTGTGCGGAAAGTTCGGAAAGCAGATATTCCGACAAAGGAATGGCCTGATCAAACGCTTCTTCAAAAGCTTTACGCCCGTGTCGGCGGATAAAGTCGTCCGGATCAAGGCCGTCGGGCAAAAATAAAAATGCCGCGCGCTTGCCGTCCTTCAATTCGGAAAGTGTATTGGTGAGCGCTCGCCATGCCGCTTGCCTTCCGGCTGCGTCACCGTCAAAACAGAATATGATTGAATCGGTAAGGCGGTAAAGTTTTTGCGTATGATGAACGGTGGTGGCGGTGCCCAATGTAGCAACGCAATAGTTAACGCCATGTTGCGCCAAAGCTAGTACGTCCATGTAGCCTTCGACCACCAGCGCGCAACCTTTTTGGCGAATCGCGCCGCGTGCTTGGTGCAGCCCATACAGTTCGCGGCCTTTTGAGAACAACGGCGTTTCCGGCGAATTGAGGTATTTCGGTTCACCGTGTTCCATGATGCGGCCGCCAAACGCAATGGTCTGCCCGCGCGAATCCAGAATAGGAAACATAATACGGTCTCGGAAACGGTCATAACGCCGCCGGTCTTCTTTTTCAATCACCAGCCCAAGCTCATTGAGCGGCGCGACGTCGTAATCGGTAAATACGCTTTTTAAGGCCTGCCAGTCGTCGGGTGCATAACCCACGCCATAGCGCTTGACAATTTCGCCGCTTAACCCACGTTTTTTCAGATAGGCAATGGCGGCAGGCGAGTCGTGTAATCGGGTACGGTAAAAGTCTGCCGCCGTGGCCATTCGGGTGAAATGGTTGAGGGTAACGCGCTGTGTTTGTGGGTTTTGCGATGTCGTTTTGGGCACGATCAGACTGGCCTGTTGCGCCAGTTCTTCAATCGCCTCCGGGAATGTTTTGCCGCTGTACGCCATGACAAAACCGATTGCCGTGCCGTGCGCGCCGCAGCCGAAGCAATGGTAGAACTGTTTGCTCGGGCTTACCGAGAATGATGGTGTTTTTTCCTTATGGAATGGGCAACAGGCAACATAATTTGCGCCTGCTTTTTTTAGCGGCACCAAGCGGCCAATGACCTCCACGATATCCGTGCGGGAAAGCAGCGTTTGAATGAAATCGTCGGGGATCATATGTGGGGATGGTCAAAGTTTTACATTGAATTATATAGTGTGCGGCACGGGATAAAGAAAAACCGGATCGTGAACGAACCGGTTTTTCCGATTAAAGGGGATAATCAGATTACAGATAACCGTGCATTTTTGCGAACAGATAGCCAAAACAGCAGGAAATGAAAACACCGACCAGCCCGGGGATGATAAAGCTGTGGTTGATCACAAATTTACCGATTCGGGTGGTACCGCTGCGGTCAAACTGGATGGCGGCCAAATCGCTCGGATAGGTCGGCAGGATATAGTAGCCATAGCATGCGGGCGCAAATGCCAGAATAACGGCAGGCGAGACGCCGATACCCAATGCCAGAGGAACAAAGGCAGCCAAAGCCGCGGCCTGCGAATTAACGAATTTGGATACCAGAAGCAGCATGATTGCGTATGTCCATGGGTAATCCTGGACGACGCTGCCCAGCGCTTCTTTCATCATTGGCGTATGCACAGCGAACATGGAGTCCGCCATCCACGAAATACCAAACACCGCAACCAGAGCAATCATGCCGCTGCGAAAAACTTCGTTTTTGCTGATTTTATTGGCATCGGTGGGCGTGAAGATGATGATCAACGCACCGGCCAACAGCATGAAAATTTGGATGGTATTTACCATGCTCAGGCGGGTTGTTTTTTCGCCGACTTGCCAGCTTGGGCGCAATTCCTCGAATGCGCCGAGCGTGGCGACAACAACGATTGCCGCCAAGAATATCCACATGCCTACCCAGTAGGAACGAGGCAGTTTTTTGCCAAGCAATGTCGCGGTTTCGCCGTAAACATATTCCTTGTTTTCCGGCACGGAAATAAATTTCTGGAAAGCTTCGTCTTTGTCGAGGTCCTTGCCGCGGAACCAACTGAAAATACCGATCGCCAGTACACCCAGCAAGGATGCTGGAACGGTGATCATCAAGAGTTGGAGATAACCGTCAAAATTAGCCAGCGGGTGCTCTGCCGCAAGCAACATTGCGGTTAACGAAACGACGGCTACCGAAACCGGGCTGGCGATGATGCCCATTTGCGACGCAACGCTGGATGCTGCCATCGGGCGTTCCGGGCGGATATTATTTTTAATGGCGATATCGTAAATAATCGGCAACATCGTATACACCACATGGCCGGTGCCGCAGAGTATTGTTAAGGAAAAAGTCACCAATGGCGCAAGAATACTGACGTATTTTGGATTGCGTCTTAATAGTCGTTCGGCAATTTGCAGCATGACATCGAGGCCGCCGCTGGCTTGCAGTGTTGCGCTGGCAGCCACGACGGCAAGAATGGTAAGCATGACGGCAATGGACGGATTGCCCGGTTTGACGTTAAACAAAAAAACCAGAATGACTAGGCCAATACCGCCTAAAAGACCCAGAGCGACGCCGCCTTTACGGGCGCCATAGAAGAGGCAGACCAGAACAATGATCAACTGGAGCGCAAATTGCCAACCTTCGCTCATACTTGTAAGAAAACTCATGACTTTCTCCTTAAGTTAGATGGGGTTTTTCCCCGGCGACATTATAGGCGTGGTTCCAATTACACATAATTAGGTTATGGTTTTTTGAGAAAATATTGATGCGTCTCAAATAAAGCGCAAGGGAAATAGCGATGAAATTAAAAGGAATATTGGCTATGACCTAATGTCAGTACATCAAGGAATCCGGGATAAAGATACCCGTCTATTAATGACAAGGGTTTATGAAACTCGTCGGAGCGGATTATTTCTCTTGGGTAATATTTTCGGGTAGCATAAAAATGCGAGACGCATTATTTACCGGTAATCGATTTCTTTATGCAACCACCTCAGGAACTGTGCGCGGGGCACAGGCTTGGCGCCCAAAGACGCCAGATGCGGGGTTTCTTGTTGGCAATCAATGTATTGCACGCCTTCGTCGCGCATCCAATAAACAAGAGTTGCGAGCGCGACTTTGGAAGCATCCGGCTTGAACGCAAACATGGATTCTCCGAAAAACATGTTGTCAAGATAAAGGCCGTACAAGCCGCCGACCAGTCGCCCATCCTGCCAGCTTTCAACAGAGTGGGCAATGCCGCGTCGATGCAATTCAGTATAGGTTTTGATAAACGGGGCGGTAATCCATGTGTCGTGTGGCCGGGATTGTTTTTTCCGCAGGCTTGTTGCGCAGGCACGAATGACTTCAGCAAAAGCGGTATTGCGGCGCATATCGAAAATACGGCGATTTAACGTTTTGCGTAGTGAGCGCGAGATTTTGAAATCGTTCACGTCAAGGATCATGCGTGGATCCGGGCTCCACCAGAATATCCATTCGTTGCGTGCTTCCCAGGGGAAAATACCTTTACGATAAGCGTTAATGACTTTTTCTGGTGTCAGCCCCAATCCCAACGCAACGGGTTCGTCGACCGGACAGTTTTCCGGGGACGGGAACTGATCGGAATCATTCAGGAGGTACATAATAATAAATTAGCCGTCAATCGTGATCTCTACTTTAAAGTGCATCTATTCGGCAATGCGACATGCGATAATAAGAAAATCGCCTCCGTAGCTCAGGGGATAGAGCACATTCCTCCTAAGAATGGGGTCGCACGTTCGATTCGTGCCGGGGGCGCCAATTAGCCGTATCTTATACTATTCGGATATCTTTATCGGTTTTTGCGAGGAAGATCAAGTTATGGGCAAAATTATTTTCTGGGTTGTCGCCGTGATTGTCGTTATGGCTGTCTTGCGTTTGTGGAATCTCGCGAAAACGAGAGCAGAAAAATCGGATACGGTTAAAGCAAAAAAAGACAATCCGGAAGCAATGGTGCAATGCGTTCGTTGCGGCGTCTTTGTGCCGCGTTCCGAAGCCAAAAAACTCAGTGATGGTTTTCATTGCGCCGATCATTAGATTACCAATTAAAGGCCGAGCCGGAGAGAAGTGGTGCTGAAAACCTTTAACGAAATTCGGGCGATGCCGTTAGGCTTCACCGGCCGTCGCATTTTCTGGGTAATCAGTTTTTATCGCGGCGGTTATGCGTTGGCGTTGGTGGGCAGCGCGCTTTTATTTAAGGATGATGCAACTGTCAATAATGCTTTTACCACAGCTGCCGTCATCTATTTTGTTTTCGCGCTGATATTTATTGTTATTGCGTTTATGGAGCAGGAATGGCTGTCTCGGCCTTGGCGACTGTTTACCGCGCTTTTGGGTGATACGTTTTTTTTGACACTGCTGATGTTGGTGGGCGGGAATGGGGTTATTCCGTTGCCGATTTTTCTGTTTCCGCAGATGGTGGCACATAGCTGGCTGTTGGAAAAGCGTTACGCATTCTTGCAGGCGGTGATTCCGACGCTGTTTTTTCTGGGCGCGTCGATAGTTCTTTATTTTCATGAGGAATTTGATTTATCTCAGGTGGCTGTGATTGCGGTCATTTGTGCGGGATACTTTTTTATCGCTTATTTAACGAGTGTGGTCGGGCGTTATACCAAGGCATCGGAGTTATTGGTGCAGCAACGCAGTATAGACATTGCCAATCTGGAGCAGATTAATCGCACTGTCATCCGTGACATGAAAGACGGCGTGATGATTCTCGATTTGCGCGGTATCGTGCGTGGTTATAACCAGCAAGCGTTTACATTTTTGGATGCGGGACCCTATGCGGCGGCCGGACAACGTTTGGCGCAATGGAATGCTGGGCTTTACGAGGCTTGGGTGCAGTGGCAGGAAGCGCCAAATGAAGCGTCAAAACCGTTTGCGATAGAGTCGGGATCCACGACGTTGTTGCCGAGGTTTGTCCGGATTGGCGAAGGCAGCAGCGGCGGGGCACTGGTGTATCTGGAAGACTTAAGCCGCGCTCGGATTGAGGCACAAAATTTGAAGCTGGCGGCACTGGGCCGGTTAACCGCGTCCATTGCGCATGAAATTCGCAATCCATTGTCGGCGATTCAGCACGCTACACAGCTGCTCGAGGAAGACGAAGCGGTCAGCGAAGAAAATGCACGGCTACTGGCAATGATTCGTAATAACGGTAAGCGGATCAACCGTATCGTTACCGAGGTGTTGCAGTTAAATCGACGTGATCGGCGCAGCCCCGTCGTATTATTGATAACCGATGTTTTACGGACCATGGTCGATGAAATATTGGTGAGCGAGCAAATACCTGTCGGTACTATTAAACTCACCATCGATGAGCGGTTGATTGACGCCAAAATCTTTTTTGATCGCGGCCACATTGATCAAATCTTATGGAATCTTCTGCGTAATGCTTGGCAGTTTTCAAAAAAAGGAGAAAAAAGTATTTGTGTCAGCTTAATGTCGGATCAAATATCGGGGCGAATCGTCATTGATTTGGTCGATGACGGCCCTGGTATTGATGCGCCGACGCGTGAGCAAATATTTGAACCGTTTTTTACAACAAGTGTTTCCGGGACCGGGCTTGGCCTTTATATCGCTCGTGAATTGGCGTCTGCCAATCAGGCAATACTGGAATTGATGCCGCCAGAGGAAAACATTGGTGCGCATTTTCGCCTACGTATTCCTCTGGCGGCTTAAGGGTATAAGTATATTTTGATAAAAGTGAATAAGACCATGCGGAATAAACAACCCAATGTTTTGATTATTGACGATGAACCGGATTTGCTTGAGCTTCTGGAGATGACGCTGATTCGTCTGGGGCTGGAGGTTGATCGTGCTGATTCGGTGTCCGGAGCGCTAGAGAAACTCGGAAAGAAAAAATACGACTTGTGTTTGACTGATATGCGCCTGCCCGATGGCGAGGGGTTGGACGTGATCGACTATATTCACCAAAAAAAGTTGGATGTTCCGGTGGCGGTGATTACGGCATTCGCCAGTACCGATAACGCGATTGCCGCGTTGAAGGCAGGCGCTTTTGACTATCTTGCCAAACCGGTTGATCTTGAGCAGTTGCGCTCATTGGTCAAGCAGGTGGTGACCCCGCCGGAAAAGCCGCGTGCGCCGGGCGCGTATGTTTTATTGGGTGAATCGCCGCTGATTCAGCAGGTGTGTCAGATGATTGATCGTATTGCCAAAAGCCTGGCGCCGGTATTTATCCATGGAGAATCGGGCACGGGTAAGGAGATCGCCGCACGCTTAATTCATCATAAAGGCCCGCGCGATAAAGAGCCTTTTGTCGCCGTGAACTGTGGCGCTATTCCTGAAAATCTGATGGAAAGCGAATTCTTCGGGTATAAAAAAGGCTCATTTACCGGTGCAGACAGTGACCATGAAGGTTTTTTTCAAGCAGCGAATAAAGGAACGCTTTTTCTTGATGAGGTTGCTGATTTGCCGTTGGCAATGCAGGTAAAATTGTTGCGCGCAATCCAGGAAAAAAAGGTGCGCAAGATCGGTAGTCCGATCGAAGAAGAGGTGGATGTGCGTATCATCAGTGCATCGCATAAAAACCTTTCGATGTTGGTGAAAAATGAGCAATTTCGCCAAGACTTATATTTTCGCTTGCACGTGATTGAATTAAATATGCCGCCATTGCGCGAGATGCGCGAAGATATTGTAATTATTGCCGATGCTATCTTGCATAAGCTTGCGCGTGGGCGTGAAGTATCGTTGGCGCCGGATGCTGTTCAGGCATTGCGGCATTATTCATTCCCGGGCAATGTTCGTGAGCTGGAAAATATTCTTGAGCGGGGGCTATCACTCTCTGAAAATCTGGCGACGATTCATGAGAAGGATTTATATTTGACGCCGCCGTTACTGGTTGATGACAATAATAGAGAAAATGATTCTGTTATCGAGTCGTTTGGCGAGGGCGGCAAGCATGTTTCACTTGAAGATTACCTTGATCGAGTCGAGCGCGCCGCGTTACTTGAGGCGCTGGAGAAAACGCATTACAACCGTACCGAAGCGGCCAAGTTACTCGGCATTTCGTTTCGGGCCATGCGTTACCGGATGGAGCGGCTTGGGATTAAATAATGCGTCATCGGTGCGGCGCGTTATTGGCGCTTAACGATCAAGGCTACGTTATTGAAGCGGTGCAAGTGCCGTCGCCTAACTTTGACGCCCGTCCTTTAGGGACAGAGATTTCGCTTATTGTCCTTCATAATATTTCATTACCACCAAAAAAGTTTGGTGGAAAATCCGTATTACGGTTATTTGCCAATACGCTGAGTACTAAAGCGCATCCGTATTTTGCGTCATTAAAAGGTGTACGTGTTTCCGCGCATTTCATGATCCGACGGCAAGGCACACTGATTCAATTTGTGTCGTGTGCAGATCGCGCTTGGCACGCAGGTGTTTCGCGATGGCGGGAACAATCGCATTGCAATGATTTTTCCATTGGTATTGAGCTGGAAGGTGCGGACGATATTTCATATACCAAAGCGCAGTATCGTATGCTTAACTTATTATTATGGGCGCTTGCGCGCGCCTATCCGGTTACCGATATTGTCGGGCACAGTACTGTCGCGCCTGAACGCAAAACGGATCCTGGTATGGCGTTCGACTGGCGGCGAATTGTTCGCGGGCGCCTGCCGCGACGAGTATCTTTGCATCCGGTTTAAGCGATGCAAAGCGATGTTAATTTCCTATGCACACATAGGAATGAAAGGGCTATAATCCGGCACTATGTCTCTTTTGGTCGATTATTTTCCGCTTATCCTTTTTTTCGGCACGTATAAATTTTACGGGATTTTTGCGGCTACCGCTGTTGCTATTGGCGCATCCATTGTGCAGCTTGTTTATATGCGTCTTTTCAAAAAAATCGGGGTGATCCATTGGTTGTCGCTGGCGATTATCGTGATTTTTGGCGGCGCGACGCTTATTTCGCGCGATCCGGCGTTTATCCAATGGAAGCCGTCGGTGCTGTATCTTGCATTTGCGGCGTTGCTGGTGGGCGGCAAGCTGTTCTGGAAAAGGGATTTACTGAAGTATGTGATGAAAGATATTGAATTGCCTGCCCATGTTTGGACCAAATTAACTTGGGCATGGAGCATTTTCTTTATTTTCCTTGCCGCACTTAATCGTTACGTGGCAAATCATTATTCTATGGATACGTGGGTTAATTTTAAGGTTTGGGGTACATTGGCAATCCTTCTGGTTTTTGCTGTCGGGCAGGGTGTTTTTATCGCCCGTTACCTGAAAGAGTCATAATCCGCGCATTTCTGATAACATTGCGGACTCATGAAAAAGCGCCAGATCTGCCAGGCGTTGGGTAAACGGGATTCTATTATCATAGAGGAAAATTTATGCGTAAAAGTATTATTGGAGTTATTGCGAGCGTGCTGTTGGCGGCGCTCTTTTCGGTTTCTGTATTGGCGCAGGTTCCTGCGGCTGATAAAACAGCTGGTGGCACGGCAACAGCAGCCCAAGGCAAAGAACTTTATTCAAAAGAGTTGTTTGATTATCTTTTGAAACAGCGTACCGCGCAGGGCGCACCGGATTCGCCGGAAATTCGCGAATCAATCCGTGAGGAACTTAATACCCGCGAGGTATTGATCAAAGCGGCAAAGGCGGCGAAAACGGAGAACAAAGAAAACGTAAAACTGGAAATGGATTTGTCTTCGCAAATGGTACTGATCCGCGCCTATCTTGCGGACTGGTTGGAGAAAAATCCGGTACCGGAAGATTTGCTTAAAAAAGAATACGAAGCAATCAAGGAACAGCTTGGCGATAAGGAGTACGATGTTTCTCACATTTTGGTAGATACCGAAGATGAAGCCAAAACCGTGATCAAGGAACTTCAGGGAGGCAAAAGTTTCGCGGAAATTGCAAAAGAAAAATCGAAAGACCCGGGTTCGAAAGAAAAAGGCGGCGTACTTGGTTGGAATGCGCCAAGCAGCTTCGTCAAACCTTTCGCGGATGCTTTGAGCACGATAGAGAAAGGTAAATTCTCGGCGGTACCGGTTCAGTCGCAATACGGATGGCATGTGATCAAGATCGAGGATATACGCAGCACACAATTACCGTCCTACGAAGAACTGAAGCCGCAATTGCAGCAACGCGCTCAAGCAGCATGGCTTGAGCAGCACTTCAAGGAATTGCGCGATAAAGCAGGTGTGTGATTTTTCGGATTACCATCCCATAAAAAAAGCGGGCATTGCGCCCGCTTTTTTTATGGGATGGGGTTTTGAGAAAGATTATACGTTTTTACTCATATACGTCCGCATTTTCTTTAGCGCTTGCGCTTCAATTTGGCGGACACGTTCGGCGGAAACACCATATTTATCGGCAAGGTCTTGAAGGGTGACAACGGCCTCTTCTTCATCGCGCAACCAACGGGTACGAATGATGTGGGCGCTCCGCTCATCAAGCAAGGCAAGCGCTTTACCCAAATTTTCTTTTTGATATCGCTCGGTTTGCTCCTTTTCAACAATCTGTGCCGGACTGGCTTTATGATCGGCCAGATAATGGATTGGCGCGGTGTGATTATCGTCATCGCTATCCCGCAAGGGATCCAGTGAGATTTCGCTGCCGGCAGCCATTCGGGTTTCCATTTCTAAAACATCTTCCGGTTTTACTTTCAAAGTATCGGCAATTTCCCGAGCTTGTTCGCATGTCAGCGCTTGAGAGCCTTTTTTCATGCTGCGCAGGTTAAAAAACAGTTTGCGCTGAGCCTTGGTTGTCACCGTTTTAACGATACGCCAGTTGCGTAGAATAAACTCGTTAATTTCAGCACGGATCCAATGCAGCGCAAATGAAACGAGACGAACACCGCGCTCCGGGTCAAAACGGCGTACGGCTTTCATCAAACCGATATTGCCTTCTTGGATCAGATCGGCTTGCGGTAAACCGTAGCCCGAATATTGGCGNNGGCGTGAAACAGCCACCACCAGGCGCAGGTGTGACACGACCATTTCGCGGGCAGCCTCAAGATCCTGATGATCGCGCCAACGGCGGCCTAAGGTGATTTCCTGTTCGGCGGTAAGTAGCGGAAAACGATTCACCGCCTGAATATACTGATCAAGTCCTTCTCCCGAAGAAACGGGTACGGGCAAAACCATTGCATCGTAAGACATGATAGACAAGTCTCCTTTCATTTTCGGCTTTTCATGTATTTGGATATGGCAATACAAGAAGCCAGCGGCACGTATTTTAGCGCTCTCGAACACCGAGTGCTAACGAGATTGCAACACTCCTGCCGACATAGAAACGACGAGTAACAGAGATATTAATGACAAGAATCTGCTGATTTAAGCAGTTTTGGCAGGGGTACAGTCAGCGCATTCTGGGGGCGAACGCGGCGAGCGCGATCAAAATCCAGCCAATGATCATCGAAGCGCCGCCGATGGGCGCCGCCATCGGGAAAAGCCGAAGTTCCATGAATGTACGCCGGGCCAGATCACCGCAGAATAAACATAATCCAATAAAGATCAAAAAACCGCCGAGAAACAGGATGTGTTTTGGCGTCTTGCCGCCAAGCAGCGCAGCGATGGCGAGCAGTGCGGGCGCGTGAACCAGTAAGATTTCCGAACAGGTTTTCAAGGTATCGGCATAATTGCCGTGCGCCGACATGGCCGCGAAAACTACACCCAAGGCGCCGGATACGCCCGCCATCAAGAGAAAAATACGTTCTGCAAGGGTCATTTGATGCGTCTTTTACAAGAGAAAAATAAAATTATCGCCGATGCCATTTACGCCAGATACGCCATAGCATTAACGCAATGGTTGCTCCTTGACGCAGGCGGGTAACTTTGGCTTTGCCCAGTGTTGCCGATAAGAAGCGGGCGGCGATACCGGTGGCTTCGCTGCGCTCTGACCGATCCAGACTTTGCGTGGGCATGACCATATCGCGGAGCGCCCGTAATGATAAAGCAATTTTCATGCGCTCTATTTCGGTTTTGGTTTGCAGCAACGCTTTGCGGTCTTCAAGCGGTATCTCAGGCATCGTTTTGCTTGCTTTCATTCAAGTTTTCAGATGACGGCGTATCGCTTTTTGGCGCCTGTGATTTTTGAGCGTTTTTTAACCACTGACGGTCTTTTTCAAATTCGGCGATAGAGGCGGCAAAAAGGCTGGATGATTGCCGTTTTGCCGCAAACAGGCGCCATAAGGCAAAGAGGCCAATAACTGCATAACCGCCGATTGCCCACCATAGGATTTGATCGCGTAGCGGGGTATGCCAATATGTTGCCAACAGCAAGACATTACCGGCAAGAAACGCCAAGCTGATAAAAAACAATGCCAGAATTGTCCAAGTCAGACGCTTTTGAATGTTTTTTTGCGCTTCCTGAAATTCCAGCTGAGCCAGCCCAAAGCGAGCGGCCAGTAACTCGGATGCCGCAGTTGTAAGGCGCAGCAATTCATCCCGAACACCAGTTTGTACAGGCGATTGCGGAATTTGTACTTTTGATTCGGCAGCGTTTGTCGCGACCAGCGGCTCTTGCCGTTCAGGCATCACATTAACGGCGAGGCGCCAATAATAATCCCAGAATCAGCCCGAAAGCTGCGCCGATACCGGCAGCCTGCCATGGGTGCGCATGCACATAATCATCGGTGACGCGGGCGCAGGCGCGGGTACGGTCAGCCAACTGGCTTTCCAAATCCTGCATACAGATTTTTGCTTTGGCCAATTTCTCTTCAACTTGATGACGCATAGCGCGGGCTTTTTCGCCGGTTTCCTGGGCGGCATCATTGAGCAGTTGCTCGGCCTCGCCGAGTACGGCGGTGAAATTATCGGCCAATTTTTCGGAAGGGAATGAACGGGACATGCAAGCCTCCGGTTAAATGTGAGTGTTATGTTAAAAAATAAGGGGCGAACTATGTTGATAGTTCTTTTATCTATTATAGACAACTGATCGGTGTTGTCGAGCAAAAAGGCATTATTTTTGATGAAACTCCGTAACGATAATAATCGGGTGCAGCGCGTTTATTGGGTTTGTGCGTAAACTGCCGCGTTGCCGTCAGCGATCCAATTGACGATGGTGTCAATAGCGTCCTTACCGCGTCGGGCATTTTCGTGATTGATAATAACGGTCACCGCATAGTGCCTGCCCTGATTGTCTTCAACAAAACCTGACAGCGCACGGGCATTTTCAAGCAAGCCGCTTTTCATATGCACGCGCTGATATGAAGGCGAGTTCTTGAAGCGATTTTTTAAAGTGCCATCGATACCGGCAATGGGCAATGTATCGAGAAAAGCGTCGCGCCATGTATTTTTCTCAATGTATAAGAGCAATGCGTTGAGCCCGGAAGCGGTGAGCCGCGAGTCGCGTGATAACCCTGAGCCGTTGTCGATAAAAAGGCCGGGCATGCTGATCTTTTTTTCCTGTAACCACTCGGCAACGGCTGTTCTCGCCGAGTTACGCGTATGAGGCGGCTTGTTTTGCTTTGCAGGCAAAGTGAGGAAAAGTTGTTGCGCCATCACGTTATTGGATTTTTTATTGATATCGGAAACAATCTCGGTAAAGGGTAAAGAATAAAAGGTAAGCCATGGCGTTGCCTGTTCCGGGACGATGACTTCTCTAATCCTCCCGGTAAAAAAGCCGCCGGCTTCCCGAAAGTAATGTATAAACATGCCGTGCAGAAAAGTTGGTATATCGAGCAGCGAAGCATAATATTCGCGCATTCCGCAATATTTCGAAAAATTTCCGCGGAAAGTGACGAGCGCATCAGTTTGATTATTGCGGAGAATGAGGCGGGCGTTGCTCCACCAGTCGCCGCATTTTTTTGAGTTAAGCGTTGGTTTGGTTTCTATCGTGATTGTGGGTAACGGCGGTTCGATGAGGACTTCTGCTTTCTTTGCGTTTTTGTTTGCGGGGACGGAAACTTCAAAACGTATCGCCTTAAAACTGACCAGCATCGCATCCGGACCGACGTTATAGGGCTTCAGCGGCTCGCGATCAAATGCTGCCGGATCGTGCGGTGGTAATGAAAAAAAACTGCGGTCAAAATGCAAATCACCGTTGATTTTTTGAAGGCCTGCGGCATTGAGCCCATGCATGAATGCTTGCCATTGCTCGATGGTAATTTTCGGATCGCCGTAGCCTTTAAGAATCACGTTACCATTAAATGCGCCTGGCTCGGTTTTAGAAAAAGTGCCGTCCAGATAGACCTCTGTCTTCCAGCGATAAGTTGTACCCAGCAAATCAAAAGCCGCTGCCGTTGTGACTAATTTCATCACTGATGCAGGATTCATCAGCTCATTTTCGCGATGTTGGAAAAGCGGTTTTTCAGCACGCACTTCCTGAATCACGACGCTAAGGGCGTTTTCGGGAATGCCCGCTTTATCCAACGCGCTTTGCCATGTTCCGGGCAGCGCGGCGATGGCAGGCAAGTTTGCGTACAAACTTACGACCATCGGCATGGTAGACAAAAAGAGTTTTTGATGAATTTTCAAAAGATTCTCCAGCGCGCATTATAGTGGTAAGCAGCTTGCTCATCGTATGTCATCGATTTTTTTCGGCAACCCATCTTCGTAAAGCGAGCCAGCTATCAACGCTGTAAATAATCAGCGCAACCCAGATGAAAGCGAAAGCGTACAAGCGCTCCCGATCAAGCGATTCACCAAAAAGAAATACCGCTTGCAGCAAAACAAGCGTTGGCGCCAGATATTGCAAGAAGCCCAATGTGGCATAAGGCAGGCGACGTGCCGCCGCATTAAAGAAGATCAGCGGAACCAAAGTGACGGGACCGGCCATCACAAGCAATAGCGTTTGCGCATTTAGATTCGCCCAAAAAGCCCATTGCGTGGTTGGTCCCTTGGCAAAGCACAATAACCAGATTAACGCGATGGGCACTATAAACCATGTCTCCACGACGAGGCCGGGCAAGGCGGCAACGGGCGCCTGCTTTCGAATCAGCCCGTAAATACCAAAAGTCAGCGCCAGTGAAAGCGCGACCCAAGGAAATTGTCCCAGTAGCCAGATCTGCTGGGCAACGCCAATGATGGCCAGCGCCACCGCCAGCCATTGCAATCGCCGCAATCGCTCTTTGAGCAGCACGAGGCCAAGCAATACATTGACTAAAGGATTGATGTAATAACCCAGGCTGGCTTCCAGCATATGCTCGTTATTGATTGCCCAAACGTAGATCGTCCAGTTCGCAGTGACCAAAAGGCCGCTGACCGCCAGAATCCCAAGACGTCCCGGATGCGCGCATAGTTCCTGCCACCAACCGCGATGTTTCCAGATCAGTAACAGCAATGAGCCGAAGATCGCCGACCAGACAATACGCTGAACCGTCATCTCCAATGACGGAATGTTCTCCAGCAGCTTGAAATACAAGGGGAAAAATCCCCAGATGACATAGGCTAGCAAGCCGAGACCATAACCTTGTTGAAGATCGGAGCGGGGCATGAACAATCCTTGACTTTATAATCAGCGTGTTTTTGGGTTTATCCGAAAATAGGTAAACCGATAAATAGCGAAGATAACAGAGCGCAGTTTACTTTATCCGGTTGTTCAATAATTCATTAAATACTTCTGTTGAGGATAATGGTTACCAAAATCGGCTCAGGAACGCTCGTTAATTTGAGCAACCTTTAATAGTGAGATAACCAGGAAATTATGTTCGGCTTTATAATGATTACAAATAAGCGGCAATGACCGATGGATGAAATGGTTGCCAAAAGCTTAGTTTAATAAGTATTTATATTTGATTGGAAGAGAAACGCTTTTAATTACTGCCGAGTGGTCAGATTGCAGGATGTTAGGCGTCATGTAAGAAAGCAAAAATAAAGCGGGGCCGACTACCTCCGCATCTTTTATGACCATCAACAAGGGTTTCAAGAAAATGAAGGAAATTTCAGGAAATAAAAAGGCGTGCCTTTATTTCTGCGCATTTAAATCCTTTCATGGGGTCTTACTGCAAGGGATTGTAGAGCACATAACCGACAATGAATTCAGAAAAAAATTATAGCAAAGAGGCTGGGAAATTTATTATCCGAAAGGCGATGAAGATTACTCTGTTTTAAAATTTGCTCCGAAGGAATTGAAAATTTATTCAAATTTTCAAGTGATGAAAGAAGCAATAAAATATTGAGATT
>DBDN01000057.1 GCA_002293615.1 Betaproteobacteria bacterium UBA931
CCTGAAATACATCCTGGAGTAGTGATTGCAATTGCGTTGCCGAACGCCGCCCCAGTTTTTTTTTAATTGTCGTTAATGCTTCTCGTCCACGTTCGGTCATGCATAATGGGAAAAGAGGCAGGGCAGCACGAACAGATACCGGCGGAAGTGCCAAGCTTCCTGCCATACCGATATCGGCTTGATAGTAATCACTGACAAACCGGATTAGCTCCAGGATATCGGCGGAAAGCGGTAAAACATCGTGTACTTTTTCGATCACCTGGATTTTTTCGGCGGCAAACGCGCTGTGCGACACAATTTCCAGCGCCAGGCCATCACAAGTTCGCTTTCCCAGCCGTACCCGGATAATGGTGCCGGGTACGACTTTTTGATCGGATTCGATCCGATAATCAAAAAGATGATTTACCGCAACCGGCAATGCAACACGGGCTATTTTCATACATAGCTCGTATGGCGATTACTGATATACGGTAAAAGGGGCATCTGTGGATAGTTTTGTGGAAAAAAGAAAAAACCTGTTATTCTCTCGACATCATTTTTTGAGCCTTTTTAACGACAAAAGCAGGAAAAATAATTTTATATTTAAAATTCAATTGGTTATGAATAAAAGTTAAACCCGTTCTTCCATACCCTCTTGTAAGTGCGTTTTATAGATAAAATGTGAATAAGTCTTTCGTATTTCCTTTAATTGAGGGTGACGGAGTCCTCACTTTGCTTGAAAAGACGCTCCTGAATCAGTTTAGTATTTCTCTGGAAACGCGATGCACCGTTTCAACCAAGGCGGCCACATGTTCCGGCGGCGTTTGTGGCACGATACCGTGCCCTAAATTAAAAATATGCCCCGGCGCGCCGCCTGCGGCGCGCAATATGGCTTCAGTTTCCCGCACCACAGTCTTCTCATCGGTCAACAAAATCAACGGATCCAGGTTGCCTTGTAATGCAACTTGATGGCCAACGCGTTGCCGCGCTTGCGCGATATCCGTTGTCCAGTCGAGCCCAAGCGCATGGGCGCCGCTTCTTGCCATATCCTCCAGCCATTGGCCGCCGCCTTTGGTAAAGATGATGGTCGGCACTTTTTCTCCTGCGGCGTTGGGTTGTAGCCGACGCAATACCTCTTTCATGGCGTCCAACGAAAAAGAATGGTAAGCCGCGCTCGACAACAGGCCGCCCCAGGTATCGAAAATCATTACGGCATCAGCGCCTGCGGCGATTTGCTCATTGAGATATGCGGCGACGGCATCAGTATTGATATTGATCAGATGTGTCATTAAATCCGGACGGGCATACGCCAAACGGCGCGCATTCGGGAAGCCATCACTGCTGCCGCCTTCAATCATGTAACACGCCAAAGTGAACGGACTGCCGGAAAATCCAATCAGCGGGACGCGTTGGTTCAACGCTTTTTTAATGCTGGCAACCGCATCGAAGACATAGCGCAACCGGTTCATATCGGGCAAAGAAAGCGCCCGAATGGACGTCTCGTCATTGGTTTTGTGCGCGAAATGCGGGCCCTCGCCGGGCGTGAAAGAAAGCTCAAGCCCCATGGCGTCGGGAATGGTCAAAATATCGGAGAACAGAATCGCGGCATCCAGCGGAAAGCGCTCCAGCGGCTGTAATGTGACTTCCGTTGCCAGTGCCGGCGACATTGCCAGCTTCATGAAACTGCCCGCGACTGCGCGTGTTTTATTGTATTCGGGCAGATAGCGTCCAGCCTGACGCATTAGCCAGACAGGGGTATATCCGGTTTTTTCACGACGCAAAGCGCGTAAAAATGTATCGTTATGGGACATTTAGGTTCCTTTTAAATCGTATATTTCAAACTCGATTCTGTTTGAGAGCAAATAAAAAAAAGCATTGTCGCTCAAGCGGCAAAAGTCGGCAAATCGTGACGCGTTAAACTGTCTGAAAATCCAACATAATGAAATCTGCCGCGCGGAAACGGGAAAAATACTTGCCACATTCAGCCAAGTTGAGGTCTAATCGCAAGAGTATTGTCTATCTGTTTGTTCTTATATAAACTTTTATGGACGAGCAGTAATTGATTCGGTTCGATTCGGTTTGTTTTTTACTCATTGGAAGGTAATCATGTCTTTTTCACGTTTGACATCCTTATTTGGCCTGTGGTTGGTGATTGCGGCCACAGCATTATTAACAGCCTGCGGCGGAGGCAGCAGCGGTAGCCCGAGCAGACCGCCTTTTCAGCTTACTTTGATACATGCCGGCGTTGCGTTTTCCGGCGACACGTATGAGATCAGGATTACCGGTGGACGGGCGCCTTATACTTTTCAGTCCAGCAATCCTCTTATCATTTCCGATAGCAATATTAATTCCCAAGGTGATGGTCGTCTTAATATCATACCCGGAACGGTGAGT
Organism: Betaproteobacteria bacterium UBA931; assembly: GCA_002293615.1. Classification (GTDB taxonomy): domain Bacteria; phylum Pseudomonadota; class Gammaproteobacteria; order Burkholderiales; family Casimicrobiaceae; genus UBA931. The sequence goes on from DBDN01000057.1 coordinate 2,374, forward strand.
TCGGAAGTGCCGGTTTCTCTCATTATTACGGATAGGAACGGAACGCCAGGAACTGCCATGATAACCGTCCGTCCATCGTACCTGTATCCGGGCACTATCTGGGTAACACCTTTACCGGGTGCGCCGGAAGAGTGTTCCTCCGCAGGGACTTCGGTCGGTGTGGAAACCGAAGGCTATGCTTCCATCTGTGTCGGCGCGGAAGGAATCGTTCAGGTGGTTCTGAAAACAGCCGACGGTTTCAGTGCTGCAGGGCGACTGATTCGTTTTGACTGGGAGCAGGGGAGTTACTATTTCCCGGAATCTCAAGAGCCCGGGCAAAGGAGTATTACCGTAACAACAGATGGTAGCGGCAAGGCATCGGCCACCATTAGAGCGCAAAGCAATGTGAAAACGCATGTTGCTCGTATTCGGGCAACGGAAGTATCAAGCGGTCAGAACGCGTCTCATTCGTTCATGATCGCGACGCAAAGCCTGTCGGTATTCCCGACGGACGTAAACTATACCGTTCCTTATTGCTCATCGCAAAACGCGATTTTTTCGATATATGGAGGCATTCCGCCCTATCAGATTGTTACGGGCAGCCATCTCTCAGCTAACCCGGACATAGTTCCGGAGAGTGGCGGCTCTACTGTAGTGACATCAGCGGATGGATGGTGTCTTACGAGTACCGGAGAAGGAAATATCCAAATCAGAGACGCGACCGGAAATACCATACATGCTACTTTTACTATTGAAAGACAAGAGGTACAGGAACCGGAAGTGCCGGCAACGCCAGAGTTCACAGCGGCGGCGCCATGGGCGAGTGGTACGGTGGCATGCAATCTCACGGATTCGTACAGCTTTGTGGCAACGGGTGGTACGGCGCCTTATCGTTTTTCGATAACGTCATCGGATCCCGCGGCAGTGACTGTTCCGGCGATAAATACCTTTGCGAGCTTTTCCGGCACAGGTTCGTTCAGGTTTACGGTCATGCCGCTTTCCGGAGAATCGGTGACAGTCAGGGTTTTTGATAGCCTTCTTGCCGAAAAAACGTTTACTCTTACTTGCCAGTAAATTTTCTTGGCATGAGTCACAAAAACGGCGCTTTCGGGCGCCGTTTTTTATGCTCAAACACAAATAATCCTGTTTTTTAAAATTTCTGTATCTTTTGCCCCGGCGCCTGGAACACCGCCCGGTCTTCCAGGCGTACTGCCGTCAACATGCCGCCCCATAAGGCGCCGGAATCGATCATCAACACGTTGGGCAATATTGTCAGCCCAAGTGTTGACCAATGTCCGCAAACCAGTGTGTTTCTCGCTGTTTTCCGCTCGGAATACAGGAACCATGGGCGCATATTGGGCGGCGCGTATTTCGGGTGACGTTTCTCGGCAAAATCAAGATTGCCCAGCGCATCGCAGAAACGGATACGCGCCATAATATTGACAATCGCACGCAGGCGATCGTAACCGCGCAAATGATCATGCCAACGCGCCGGCCTATTGCCGTAGAGATGTTGAAAAAAAGCGAATACTTCCTCGCCATGATCGCTATGCAGTATCTGCTCGACCTCTTGCGCGTAACGTAAAGCATCGCAAACGCTCCATTCAGGCACAACGCCGGCATGCACGATTAAATGACCGCGCACGCGCGCTGCCAGAGGACGGCGGCGCAACCAGTTCAACAATTCGTCGCGATCGGGCGCATTGAGCACATCTTCGAGATGGTCGTTCTTTCCGGTTTTTTGTAATCCGGCGGCGGCCATCAGTAAATGAAAATCGTGGTTGCCCAACACAGAATCGGCGGCATCCCCCAAAGCCATGATTTCGCGCAATACTGAGGCCGATGCCGGTCCGCGATTGACAAGATCACCGACAAACCAAAGCTTGTCGGTTTGCGTGGAAAAAGGCAGTAATTCAAGCAGCCGGCACAGCGCCTGATGACAGCCTTGCACATCGCCGATCACGTAGGTGACCATAGTTTCAATAAAATTTCTGGAAAAGATAACGATACAGTAAAATGCGCGCTTCTTGTAGCGGGCTTAACGAGCCTGCCGGTTTTGCACCAACGCGCACAAAATCCGCTTGTCGATACGATGAATTTTCCGCTCAATGCTGCACAACATGAGGCCACTCGCTATCTTGACGGCCCGCTGCTGGTTTTGGCCGGCGCTGGAAGCGGAAAAACGCGCGTGATTACCACGAAAATAGCGTATTTGATTGAGCACGGCATTGCGCCCGAAAAAATTCTGGCGATCACGTTCACCAACAAAGCGGCACAAGAAATGCATGAACGCGTTCGCGCGCTGCTTAAGAAAGACGAAACGCTCAACAAAATTACCGTTTGCACTTTTCATGCGCTCGGCCTGATCATTCTTCGCCAAGAGGCCAAACAACTTTCGCTTAAACCGCGCTTTTCGATTTTTTCGCCGCCGGATTTGGAAACGGTCGTGGCGGATCTGGCGGGCAGTTCCGGCAACGCAAAAACGTTGCAATGGCAAATCAGCCAATGGAAAAACGCATTGATTGCACCGGAGGTTGCGCTTGCCGAAGCGCAGAACGATGAAATGCTTCTGGCGGCACGTGCTTATGCTCGGTATGGAGACGTATTGCAGGCGTATCAGGCCGTCGATCTTGATGACTTGATTGTGCGCCCGGTACAATTTTTTGCCAGCAACGAAGCGGCGCGGGTGCGTTGGCGTAATCGTTATACGCACATTCTGATCGACGAGTATCAGGATACCAACCCGGCGCAATACGCGCTTTTGAAAACATTGACGGGCGAACAACCGTTTACGGCAGTGGGCGACGATGATCAGGCAATCTATGGTTGGCGCGGCGCAACGCTCGATAATCTGGCAAAACTTCCCGAAGATTACCCAACGCTTAAGGTGATCAAGCTGGAGCAGAACTACCGCTCAACCGTACGTATTTTGCGTTCAGCCAACGCACTGATTGCGAACAATCCCAAGCTGTTTGAAAAAAAACTATGGAGCGAGCACGGGCTCGGCGACCCTCTATGCGTAACTGCCGCTGCCGACGATGAAGCCGAAGCCGAAATGATTACGCATCGCCTGCTTGCACACAAGTTCGAACATCGTACGCAATTTTCTGATTACGCAATTCTTTATCGGGGCAATTTTCAATCGCGTGTTTTCGAAAACGCGTTACGCGCCAATCAGATTCCTTATGTTTTATCGGGTGGGCAATCGTTTTTCGAGCGCACCGAAATCAAGGATATTCTTGCGTATCTGCGCCTGATAGCAAACGATGATGATGATCCTTCATTCATTCGTGCGATGACGACACCCAAGCGCGGGGTCGGCGCGACAACGTTGGCGCACCTTGGTGAAATCGGCGCGCAAAAACATGAAAGCCTTTTTGCCGCGGTATTCTCTGCCGAATTCAAGGCGATTACCGCATCGCGCATTTATGAGGCGGTGCAATCTTTCTGCCGGCGCATCAATGAATTTCGTTACCGCGCCGAACGCGAACCGGCCGCACGACTGCTGGAAGAGTTGATCCGGGATATCAACTATGAGGACTGGCTGCTTGCGTCATACGAAAAACGCGAAGCGCAAAAACGAATCGATAACGTTCGTGATTTCATTCAATGGCTGGGCAAAAAAGGCGACGAAGAAAACAAAACATTGCTTGACCTTACCCAGATGCTGGCGTTGATCACTATGCTTGACGAAAAAGGTGAAAAAGTGGACGCCGTGCGCCTATCGACGTTGCACGCGGCCAAAGGTTTGGAGTTCCCACATGTTTTTTTGGCGGGTGTTGAAGAAGGAATTCTGCCGCATCGCGAGGCCATTGAGCGGCAGACCATTGAAGAAGAGCGACGCCTGATGTATGTGGGCATCACGCGCGCGCAAAAAAGCCTTTCGTTTTATTACTGTAAACAACGCCAACGGGCGGGTGAGTGGGTTACGTGTACACCGTCGCGCTTTATCGGCGAATTGGCGCAGGATGATCTTCGTTATTCAGGGAGGCCGCTCAGCGACGAAGATGCCGCTGCTGAAAAGAATGCCGGAAATGCCCGCTTGCGGAACTTGCGCGCGATGCTGGCAAAAAAGCCGTCTGTGGACGCCAAAGAGGAATATCGCTAAAATCGACCCTCTGCTGAAAGGCAAAAGGCGCCCGTAGCTCAGTTGGATAGAGTGTTGGTTTCCGAAGCCAAAGGTCACAGGTTCGAATCCTGTCGGGCGCGCCAAGCGGTATTTTCAAAAGTGTGATTCACCCCGTGGTTGCTTTTCCATGGCGTTTCGCCTTTGCTTTTTTGTCTGCCGTCGTCGGCTGCCACGGCAAACAAGTACAATATCCGTTTCACTAATTTACGTCATCATGCAAATCGATTTTCTCAAGAGTGCACTCGCTGATGAAATGCGAGCTGTCGATCAGGTGTTGCGCGAAAGCCTTGATTCTGATGTCGCGCTGATTCGCAATGTTGCCGAACATATTATCGGCGGTGGCGGCAAGCGCTTGCGCCCGGCGTTGCTGTTGCTTGCGGCGCGCGCCTGCGGCTATCGGGGGACACACCACTATACATTGGCGGCAACGGTGGAAATGATTCATACGTCAACGTTGTTGCACGATGATGTCGTCGATGATTCGTCACAACGGCGCGGCAAACCTACCGCCAATGAAGCTTTCGGTAATGCCGCACCGGTGCTGGTGGGCGACTTTCTTTATTCGCGCGCCTTTCAGTTGATGGTTTCCGTTGGCGCAATGCCCGTGCTGAAAATTCTTTCCGACGCCACCAATGTTATCGCTGCCGGAGAGGTGATGCAGTTAATGAACGCGGGTGACGTTTCGCTGACTGAAGACGGTTATATCGAGGTAATTCGGCGCAAAACGGCCAAGCTGTTTGAGGCTTCCGCGCAGCTTGGTGCGCAGCTTGCCGGTGTTGATGCCGAGCGTGAGCATGCCTATGCGCGTTATGGCATGCATGTCGGTACGGCTTTTCAAATCATGGATGATTTGCTCGATTACACCGGCGATGCATCAGTCATCGGTAAAAATCTGGGCGATGATCTTGCCGAAGGGAAAATGACGTTGCCTTTGATTCACGCGTTGGCACAAGGGACGCCCGCCGATGGCAAGCTGATTTGCCATGCCATTGAGAGCGGTGGATTGGATGATTTTGCGCCGTTGGTTGAGATCCTGGCGCGTACTGGCGCGCTGAAATATACCGAAGAGCGCGCACGGGAAGAAGCGGCGCTTGCCGCCGCTTGTCTTGCTCACGAACCGGCTTCGCTTCAATGCGAAAGCCTGCTACAATTATGCGCTTTCGCCGTGGAGCGCTCCTATTGATTGACGCTGACGCGCGAATGTCCCATCGGGGTGTAGCTTAGCCTGGTAGAGCGCTACGTTCGGGACGTAGAGGCCGGAGGTTCGAATCCTCTCACCCCGACCAAAAGATAAAAAAATCAATAAAAATACCTTAATTACGTATAAACAATTTTATTGCAAGGGCTGGCTTTTTCGGCGTGTTGGGATAAAAAACACGATGATATTACTGCCAGTGCTCATTCAGGAAAATCCGGCTTGGTGAGGTAACTTTTCAAAGCGCTTGCCGAGAAAATACCGTTATTCCGAATAGCCATATTTTCTGCCCGCTTCCAGAGGTGGCACTTTGGGGTAAATGGGTGCAAGGACTTTTTCAGGTCTTAGCCCCAGCAAATAACAGATGCGAACAAAAACGACAACGTCAAGAAGCAATTCCCCGCTTTCATATTTTGCAACAAAAGATTGTGATTTTTCCAAGGCATGAGCCAACGCTTTTTGGGCGATCAGTCGTTTTTTTCTTGCATTTCTCAAGACGGATAGCGGAGCCGAGCCGCTCACGATTGGCAGCGAGCCATGAATCAATTATGTATGAAGACCGTTTCTTTTAATCTGCCTCGTGATTCTCAAAACGCCTAAAATGCCTTGAACACAGAAATCATGACAGCCCCTTAACTTTTTATATTCCTGAAAAAGATCCCTTACGAATAGTATTTTCACCTTCGTATTGAAAACTATAGTAGCCTTCGACGCCTTGCGTTTGTATAAATTTGAGCCAAACATCGCCTGCGCCTTTGGTTGTTGTTTCTTTATCAAAGGAGCAAGACACCTCAGCTTCCCGTAGTACCAGATATTGTCCTGCGATTTTAATAGAGTCACTCGTAAATGAGCACTCGTTTGAACTAATTTGTAGATCTATCTTTTTAGGTGGTTTGTTTGCATCAGGTTGTACCAGGTCAATAGATAACTTCATATAACTTTGACAACTTGAGTTATTTCCAAATTCACCCTGATCGATTCTAATAAAATATTGTTTTGATAAATTTTCAGGTATATAAAGCAACATCAAAGTCTGCAAAACAATTGGCTTATCATGAATTTCGTCTTCTTCATAAGAGATAGCAAAAGTGCCTTCTGTAGGAGAATAAAAACCGACGCGCATCATCCCAACCCGTACCGTTTTTACTGCTTCGGGTATCCATATATCCGAAGAAAACATGCTTGATGGTGTTGTTTTATACAAATCACCACAAAATGTTGCTTGACCAGGCGGTAAAGGCCCTGGTGACTCAGTATATCCGAAACAGTAAGGAGCATAACCAGAGGCGTCGATTAGCTTCGCCGTATACCATTCACGTTTACCATCTTTATCATATACAAAGAAAGTAGCAAAGATGAAGTTATTTGTCTGAGCTAAGTTAGCGCCCCATCCTGTGGATGTCTGCGCCTTTCCAAATACCGGTATAGTCAAGATCAAAAAGGGAGGCCGCGTTGGCAGATAGCGTGCTTGAAGAACAGAGAAGTAGAAATAACAGCGTTAATGTTTTAATGGTTTTTTCTCATATTTGATTTTCCTTAACGTGGCGCA
>DBDN01000086.1:0-11829 GCA_002293615.1 Betaproteobacteria bacterium UBA931
CATGGGCAATGGCTTGGCAGCAGGCATCGGCGGTGGCGGCGGCGAGAGTGCCGGTAACGGTTTTGGCGATCCCGGAACAGGCGGTGCGGGCGGTGATATCTTGATTTACGGCGAAAATACGGTGGTGACGGCAAAAGGAGGAGCATCAACATCAAGTTCAGACATCGGCGCGGGCGGAAGAGCAAGCGGTTTGGGGGNNGGGCGGTCGGTCATGTGTTTGTCGTGTTAACGCCTGCCAATCTGATTCTTTCTTCTCCTCCGGCGACAACGAGAAACGATGTACTGTTTACGGCGACTCTGACATCGGCCAACACCGTCACGGCGACATTGCCCGCACCGTTCAACGCAGTGCCGTTCGGCGCAGGAACAATAGACGTGCTGACCGGCCTTGATCCGACAGGAAAATCGATGTCGGTCATTACAACGTTTACCACGCAGGGCGTTTCTTTTGTGCTTCCCGGTTATAGAAACAGCCCAATGACGAAATCGGGAACGGCGCTCATGCGTTCCGGCGAGTCGGTGGATTTTGCCGATGCTCTTACCATCATTGACATTGCGGAAATTTCCCTCACTGCGCCGGTAGCCGGCGCGACACCGGACACAACCGCGAATGGCACAGGCGATTTCACCGTCGGCAGCGTGTCGTGGTCACCGCCAGACGCGACGTTCCAAAACGGCATCTCATATACGGCTACGGTCACACTCACGCCAAATAGTGATTATACTTTTGCGGGAGGGCTGACAGTCGCAACCATCAATGGACGGAATGCGACAGTGACAAGCAATGCGGATGGGACAGCCACATTATCGTACCCGTTCATGTTTAGGAACTTGAACGCATCTTCTATTCCCACATTGAATCCGGCAGCACTGGCATTACTGGTGTTGGCGCTGATGATGGGCACTGCTTTTTGGCTAAAACGGGGGAGAGTAAGGGAATAGAATTAAGATTTTTTGGAGGCGATTTCAGAAGATACGCCAAAAAGCGGTTCCGAGGGCGACCTTGGGTATTTCCATTTTTTGTGTACCCAAAGCCAGTCTTCCGGGCTTCGCATGATGTCCCGCTCTAAAAGGCGCACATAATTCTCAATAATGTTGGTGTTGTCATCACCCGAAGGGCCGGTCAGCGGTTCGAGACGGATCATGTAATAGCCGCGTTTGACTCGATGCGTCGAAACGAAAAATACCGGCGCTTTGATAAGCTTGGCCAGCTTGTCGGTGCCGACAAAAAACGCCGTTTCCTGATGGAGGAAAAGAGACCAGTGTTTATCGTCTTTCGACAGCGGTGTCTGGTCGGCAACCAGCGCGTATGCTTGTACCTGCTTGCGGCGGCGTACGATTTCGCGGGCAAAATCCTTGTATGCGATCAACGTGCTGCCCGGATGAGTGCGCATTTCCCTGATGAAGCGATCCAGCGAGGCGTTTCGAATCGGCTTATAAACGGCGACTGCCGGTACGTCCAAATGCGTGCTGGCGGCAAAGATCAGCCATTCCCAATTGCTGTAGTGTGCCGCCATCAGTAACACAGATTTGCCGTTATCCGTGTAAGGCTTGATGATTTCCGGGTTTTCAATACCAATGCGTTTGCTCATGGTTGCGTTATCCGCGCGCGCGCACCACAACGTTTCTGCCAGGACAACGCCCAGACGACGATAAAAGCGGCGCATAATGGCATGAATTTCCCGATCGTTTTTTTCCGGAAAAGAGCGTTTGAGGTTGCTTTCGGCAATATCACGTCGCCAGCGGACAATATAAAATGTCACGACAAACAAAAAGTCGCCGAAGCAATAAAGTATCGGCAGCGGAAGATATGTCAGCGCCTTGAGAAACCAATAAAGCATGTTGTTGACGGACTCCTTTAAATGAATACGATCTGTGTCAAGTTGCCGGAAGCGGCGATTGCTCCCGAAGTCATACCCTGCGATGCGCCGGGTGTCGTGCTGTGGAAAGCATCGTTATTGCAGCCGGATTCGGCGCTAACCATTTTTTATTCCTGGCTCAACCATACCGAACAACGACGAGCTGTCGGCATGGCGACCGTTGCGTTGCAACGACGGGCAATCGTGTCGCGCGGGTTATTGCGCTGGTTGTTGGCATGCGAGCAAGCATGCGCTCCACCATCGCTAACGTTTGTCGTTGGCGAACACGGAAAGCCGTCGCTGGCTTCCGACTGGCACCGTATTCTTGATTTTAACCTGTCGCATAGCGGCGAACACCTTTTTGTCGGGATTGTTCGCAGTCGATCGATATTTTCACGGATCGGTGTTGATCTTGAACGACAAAATCGGCGCTGTCATACGATGCGGCTTGCCGAACGAATACTTACTGAAAACGAATATCAAACGTTGAACCGGCATGATGCGCAGGCGGCACAAACGCGTTTTCTGCATTATTGGACGCTTAAGGAAGCACTGTCCAAAGCGCTCGGGCAGGGATTTACGTTGGGTTTTGACCAAATCGAACTGGATTTAGCCGAGGTTATGTGTTGCGCTGTGCCGCGCGTCGTTCGACTGCCTGCTTTAGCGCCTGAGGGATGGCAGATGCGTTTTGTCGATTTTGCCGAAGGCATGATTGCCGCGGTCGCATTGCGTTAACCCGAATAGACATCAAGGTTGCTTCAACCGGCTGTCGCATGGTGTATGGGAACATGTAAAAACGGACGGTTGCCCGTCCGTTTTTGCCGTTACGTCGTTGCCGGATTATTTCGTCTCCGGCTCAGGACGGATGGTCACGAAGTAATAAACATTGCCGCGCAGGATTTGCAGCGTGACGGCACTGTTTTTGTCGAATTGACCAAGCACCCCGTTAATTTGTGCAGCGCTTTGCGCTTCAATCATGGCACCTTGGCGAATGACAGCCAGAATGATGTCGCCGCTTTGAACATTGCCACGGATACGCGAGCGAATGTTTTCGATGACGACGCCGTTTTTAATACCGAGTTGCTTTTTCTGTTCGCCGGTCAGGTCAGACAACTCCAGTCCCAAATGGTTGGCATTGCCGGCTTTCCCTTTACCGGGCCTACCTATGGTCACACCGGAATCTTCGTCGCCGGTTTCGGCAATCGGTACCGTGATTTCTTGGGCTTTGCCTTCACGCCATACCGTTAAGCGGGTTTTTTGCCCCGGCGCCATGGCGGTGATGATACGCGGCAACTCGGTGCTGTTTTTCACGTCACGACCGTCAACTTTGAGAATAACGTCGCCGGGCAAAATACCGGCTTTATCGGCAGGGCCGTCTTTTTCAACGGAGTTGACCAAAGCGCCGGTCGGCGCGTTTAAACCGAAAGCTTCGGCAGCGTCTTTACTGACTTCTTGGATGATGACGCCAATACGACCGCGGGTGACTTTACCGGTATCTTTAATCTGCTTGATAATATTCATCGCAACATCGATGGGGATCGCGAACGCCAAGCCCATATAGCCTCCGGTGCGCGAATAAATCAGCGAATTAATACCGACGACTTCACCGTACATGTTGAACAACGGGCCGCCGGAATTGCCGGGGTTAATCGCGGCGTCGGTTTGAATGAAAGGCACCAGATTTTCCTGTGGCAGGTCGCGGCCTTTGGCGCTGACGATACCGGCGGTCATGGTGTTTTCCAGCCCGAACGGTTTTCCGATGGCGACGACCCATTCGCCGACTTTCAATTTTTCCGGGTCGCCGATGGTGACGGTTGGCAGGTTGGTTGCGTCGATTTTCAACAGGGCGACGTCGGTACGGCGATCGCTGCCGATCACTTCCGCCGTATATTCGGTTTTATTATAAAGATTGACCTTGACTTCATCGGCGTTTTCAACGACGTGCGCGTTGGTGATGATGTAGCCGTCAGAGGCAATGATGAAACCGGAGCCACTTGCCTGCGACTCCTCGGGTTCGCCGCGGCGGGGCATCGGCATTGGCGAGCCGAAGCGGCGGAAAAAGTCATAAAAGGGGTCGTTTTCCATCATCGACATCGGATGCGGGCTGACTTTTTGGCGGACATCAATGGAAACAACTGCTGGGCCGTGCGTTTCATACAGTTTAGTGAAATCTGGAAGCGATGTTGGCTGTGCGTAAACAAGAGCGGCAGACGAAAACATCATCACAGCGGCAAACAACCATAGAAAAACAACGCCTGTTCGGCGATAAACATGAATTGTCATAGAGATTCCTTGCGAATTAAACAACACAGAGGGTGGAATTCTGCGCCAGTTTGCTTATTTGTGGGCAACTGATTATGCAAGCAAGCGTAACGCGTTGTGTGATACGTTCCCGGTCTTTAGCGATTGAACATGAAAGAACGACGACCAGCGGCAACATTGAGCGGCATCAGGTACAGCCCAAAACCAATATTTGCGAATACCAATAGGTAATTCAATTTGTTTTATAATGCTCGGCAACACCAGTGCCAGGCTTCTGAAAATGGTTGTTGAAAAAATTATCTTTTATTTCGATCATGTTAAAAACACCGCATAGCCAAGAAGGAAAGCTGGTTGTTGTCGAAAAGCTATCGACCATACTCAAGCATAATCCGCTTAAGGATTCCGCGTGGCGCAAGACGGCGGTTTGGTTGCCGCCTTCTTACGCGTCGTCCGGTAACCGCCGCTACCCTGTGCTGTATTCATTGGCCGGTTTTATGTCGTCAGGCTTGGGACAGCTGGCATGGCGCGGATTTGACGAAAATCTTGCCGAGCGCGTTGCCCGATTGATTTATGAGAAAAAAATGGGCGAAGTTATTGTTGTGTTTCCCGATTGCTTTACTTCGTTGGGCGGCAACCAATACATCAACTCTTCGGCGATAGGTCGTTACGCGGATTATCTAATCAAGGAAATTGTGCCGCTGGTGGATCAGTCGTTCCGTACGTTGGCAGCGCGGGAACATCGGGGCGTGTTTGGCCATTCTTCCGGCGGTTATGGCGCGTTGTTTCATGCGATGAAATACCCGGAGGTATGGGGTGCGGCGGCATCGCACGCCGGCGACATGGGCTTTGAAAGCTGCTATCTGCCGGGCTGGCCACGCACGCTGACGGTTTTGTCCGGCTACCGTTCCCCTGCATTGCGTGCAGGCACCGGGCGTGCGCCAATACCGGTGCCTGCTGAAAAAAGAGGATACGATGATGGGCGCGTGCGTCGTTTTATCGCGGCAATGCGCAAAAAAAGCCCCGGTTTTGACGAAGGGCATGCGCTGATGGATGTGGCGATGGCCGCAACTTATGACCCGGACCCGAGTGCACCGAACGGCTTTCGTTTACCGTTTGATCTGGAAACCGGCGAATTGTTCAAAGAGCGTTGGCGGCAATGGCAGCGTCACGATCCGGTGCATATGGCTGGTCGGCATCTTCATGCGCTGCGTTCGTTGCGGGCGCTTTATTTTGATTGCGGTTGGCGCGATCAGTATCACATGCATTACGGCGCTCGCCAATTTGCACGTTCGTTGGTTCAATGCGGTATTTCACATATTTACAGGATTTTTGACGGAACGCATTCGCAGACATCGTATCGCTACGATGTTTCGTTGCCCATTCTTTATCGAGCGCTCAAGCCTTGATAGTCGGATGATTCGTTTGGCATCTTAACCAAGGTTGATTATTCTCAAAAGATATGCAAATTCTTTGCAGTTTTTTTTATCAACAAGTGTTGATGTGTTGGAATCGTTATAAACTGTTATAAAGCAATCCGCTTTTTTCTGAACGGAGGTATCTATGCCAATGATCAAGGAGCTACTGTCAACGGATGTCGGAATTCTAAGTCTTTTGTGCATTCTTTTTATGATCGGAATGAGCATCTGGCTCTGGAAGTGGACCAAGAAAAAGATGGATGAAGATACGGTCAGGCATGAAAGGCTGAAAAAGCAGTCAGCGCAGAAGTAAGTTTTTTAATTTTTTATTGAGGCCAGCATGAGTGTTTCACTTCTTGCGGGGGTGCCGTTGGCGCCGCACGACCCGATTTTGGGATTGAATGAAGCTTTTAAAAGCGATACGACTCCCCAAAAAATCAATCTTTCTATTGGTGTTTATTGCACGGAAGAAGGCAAAGTGCCCGTGTTGGCGTGTGTGCAGAAAGCGATGAAGGTGCTTGCCGAAGAGCAGGCGCCGCGTATCTATCTGCCGATTGACGGCGCGCCCGCATATAAAACGGCAGTGCAAGCACTTTTGCTCGGTGGGGACAGTCCAGTTATTGCCGAGAAAAGAGCGGTGACGGCGCAGACGCTGGGCGGTACGGGTGGACTGAAAGTCGGCGCGGATTTTTTGCATCACTTTGCAGCCAATGCCAAAGTCTGGGTCAGCGACCCGACGTGGGATAACCACAAGGCGATTTTTGGCGATGCCGGTTTTGCGGTGGATGTTTATCCCTACTACGATGCGGCCACGGGTGGCTACGATTTGTCGGCGATGTTGGTCGGGCTGAAAAAAGCCGCGGCAGGCGACATCGTCGTGTTGCATGCCTGTTGCCATAATCCGACCGGCGTTGATCCGTCGTCGGAAGATTGGGACAAGATCATCGATGCGATCGAAGAGCAGCAACTTGTGCCGTTTCTCGATATTGCCTATCAGGGCTTTGGCCACGGAATCGAAGAGGACAGTGAAGTCATTCGCCGCTTTGCCGAGCGCAAACTGCCGGTATTTATTTCCAGTTCATTTTCAAAATCATTCTCGCTTTATGGCGAGCGCGTTGGCGCGCTGACGGTTTTATGTGATAGTGCCGATGAGGCCGTACGCGTTCAATCGCAGGTTAGGCGCGTTATTCGCGCCAATTACTCCAATCCGCCGACGTTCGGCAGCGCGATTGTTTCAATGGTACTGACCAAGAAAGATTTACGCGGCTTGTGGGAAGAAGAACTTGCTGGCATGCGTGATCGCATTCGTGCGATGCGTGTGATGCTGCGGGAACGATTGGCAAAACTCGACCCGGAACGCAACTACGACTACATCGTGAAGCAAAAAGGTATGTTTTCTTATTCCGGGCTGAACGCGGCACAAGTGGAAAAGTTGCGCGAAAACTACGCCGTTTATGCGGTAAAAACCGGTCGGATTTGCATGGCTGGGCTCAATACGCATAACATCGATGCATTTGCGCAGGCGATGGCGGAAGTACAAAAAGGGTAAAAAAACAAGCGCAGAAACAGCGAAGCGGCGCTTGCGCTGGTTGAGAAGTTTCGCTAAAATCTGCGACTCGTTGCGGGAGTAGCTCAGTTGGTAGAGCGCAACCTTGCCAAGGTTGAGGTCGCGAGTTCGAGACTCGTCTCCCGCTCCAATACAACCCATATAGGGTTTTTCTGGGTTGATCTAAGTAGCGTGTTTTTTCTATCGTAAGCCGCTGGCTATTGCCAAATTCACCCTCAATCGCCCGTTTTTAGCGCATAAATTGAAGCGTCGTCAGGGCTAGAAGTATTGACGATGCACGTCTGATCCTGACCCAATGTGACGCAGCGTCCCTTCATCGTTTCTTGGCTGGTGAGAAAAAAGGCACTAATCCCATGGCGCGGCCCATACCGTAATCAGGCAAACATCTTTAACGATATCAAGAAATTCCGCGCCATGTTGCCGACAATGCTTCCCGCTGTGAGCGCTTCCGTTTCTATTATTTTTCCTTTAAGCCTCGGCCTTGATTTATTTAATGTCTAACAAGTTCCTTCCTATAAATTTGCCATCAGGGGCAAACTGATAACTGATGTAGAGAGAGGCTAAACGGTCACAGGCGTGGCAAGTTTGGATGGGATAGGAAACAATAAAATCCAGTCCGTCGCTGGTGGTTTGTTCTTTTTTATTTAAGGTTCCAGGGGGCCAAGGCGCAGCATCAGGATGTTGTTTTTCGAAATCCTGCCAAGCAGGAAATGTCTTGAGGAGGTCGTCAGTAATATCATCAATATCAATGGGCGGCCCTTCAGAAGGAATCAATAATATTTCGGCGGTTGTGTTGGCTCTAAAAGGATATTCAATGTTGGCAATGCCTACGGGGCCTTCTTTCGTATAGGCGGAGACATAGCTCATTTCTTCCTTTTCGGTCAGGTACTGAGCGGCTTTCAACGCTTCTTCAGTTCCGGTATTTTTAATTTCATCGATAAAGCAGAGATCAACCGATTCGCTATTACGACACTTATCCAAATTGCCTTGCCAGACGGATTTTTCAGTAATAAAGGCCGGTTGCGTTTGCTGTTTGACGGCTTCCTGAATCAAAGTCTGTGGCAAATTTTCTGGAGTATGGGCTGATGGCGTCTGCGATGGCGTTTGTTGCTTGGCAACTTCTCGAACTTGATTATCCGCATTATCGCAGCCGCCGAGAAGAAGTGAAAATAACGGAACGCATATAACGATATATTTCATCATGTTTCTTTCATATGGAGTTGCTATGGTAAAAAGTCTGGTCAAGAAAACGCGGTGTTTTTATTTTGTTGGATTTCTGAGGGTATGTTACCCGCGTTAAAATAACCTTCCGAATGATTTGTCCGAAAGTTACCTAATAATATAAAGATAGTTTAAGGTTAACCGCTAATTTTATATTTCCGGCGTATCTTCTTGTACACGAAAAAGAGGCGCAAAAAAAATATATGGCAAGTTAAAAACTTACCGGATAGTTTAAAAAAACGTTCCCTGCGCCAAATTTTTTCATGGATGGCCGGGTAAATTCATAAGCTATTGAAAAAATAGTATGTTTTATGAAAACGCGGGTGTCTTGAAGCGTTTTTGAAAGCTCCAAGAGTATTAACTTTAAGATATTACCAAATGCTGAGCGCCTGCAATTGTCGGGTAGCGGCATCGCTCCAGCCGCGATTGGCCGCAGGGCTGGCCGGGCTGGGATGCAAAATGCGCCCGATCCGGATAGCGGTTTGGCGCGGTATTTTTGTCGGCGTTTTTAACAATATTTCTTGCGCGCGTTTTTCCGCCCAGGCGCCGATGCCGATCAACCACTGCGGTTGGAAAAGGTCGATCAGCATCATCAAATGCCGGTCGCAAACTTCAAGAAGCGGCTGCAGTTCCCTTGCGGGTAATTTATCCGGCGTGATATTGCGGCCTAGGTTGAAAAAAGCCAATGGGCAGTAATTGACGACAAAATGATCGGCAAAAAATGCTTCGGGAGAGCCGAAACGCTCGGCAAAAAGTCCCCATAAACGGCGGCCACTAACTTCGGAACGTCGGCAGGAGAATCCTTCAATCGGGCGTTTTGGGTTTTCTACTTTCGGCTTTTGAATGGCAACATCGATATTCAGCCAGTCGCGCACGGCGGCAACTTCGCCGAAGGGAACACCGGTTTGCACCATACCGAACGGTCCGGGGTTCATACCGATGAACAGAACTTTTTTGGCGCCGTCGGCAAAGCGGCGTAAATACGCTTCATGCCCGGCCCATGCGTAATCGAGCGGGTTATAAGTGTACGTGACCGGCGGTGCGAATGAGAATGCATTGACGGCGTTGCTTAATTGTTGCGCGGCGGCAATGGCTTGTTTGGCAATCGTTTTGTCGATACTCATTTTTTCAATCTTTGCTGTGGTTTTGGGTGTCGATGTTTGGTGTGGTGGGCGGTTTGCCGTTCCACGGCGCGACTTTAAACAGCAACAACATACCGGGAATTGTCAAAAAGAAGCAAAGCCAGAAAAAACGTACCCAACCCAAATGCAAGTCTTCAACAAGGAAACCGGCGCTGGCATTGACGAAGGTACGCGGGACGGCGGTTAAACTGGTGAGCAGCGCGAATTGCGTGGCGACATATGCGGGGTGTGTGGTGCGGGCGATGAACGATACCGATGCCGCCGTGCCTAGCCCTACGCCCAGTGCTTCAAAACCGATAACACCGGCGAGCGCCCACAATCGAAAAGCGTCGACGGCATTAATATCGGCGGGGCCGAGTTGCGCCAGTTTGATAAAGCCGAGAATAGCGATCGCTTGCAAAAAGCCGAATACCCAAAGCGCACGGTTGATGCCGATGCGCGTCATCAGAATACCGCCGAGAATGCCGCCAATAACGCTCGGCCACAAACCGGCATGCTTGGCGACCAGCCCGATTTGTGTGCGTGTGTAACCCATTTCCAGATAAAACGGCGTTGCCAGTGACGTACATAATGAATCACCAAGTTTATAAAGCAGGATAAACGCAAGAATATATGCCGCTTGCCGGACGCCTTGCCTTGAGAGAAATTCGCGGAACGGTTCGATGACAGCTTCGCGTAGCGTTTTGGGCGGTTTTATTTCGGCACGCGGTTCACTGACCAGAAGCGTCATGAGCAGGCCGGGAATCATGAACAATGCGGTGATGAAAAAGACCTGCGTCCATGGCAGGTGATCGGAAAGAATCAACGCCAGGGAACCCGGAACCAGCGTGGACAATTTATAGGCATTGACATGCAACGTATTGCCCATTTCTTGCTCATCATCGAAAAGCAGGTTGCGGCGGAAAGCGTCGAGTACGATATCAAGCGATGCAGATAAAAACGCCAATACTGTCGTGAGCATGACGACCAGCCATAAATGTTCGGCGGGCGATAGATAGCCCAGCCAGGCGATGACTGCGATGAGAGCGATGTGCATCATTGCCATCCATCCGCGCCGCCGTCCCAGCCAGGGCAGCGCATAGCGATCAAGCAAAGGCGCCCAGAGAAATTTCCAGGTGTAGGGAAACTGGATCAGCGCGAAGGCGCCGATGGTACGCAGGCTTAAACCTTCGGTTTTCAGCCATGCGGGGAGCAAATTGAATAACAGGTAAAGCGGCAGGCCCGATGAAAAACCGGTGAAGACGCAAATGATCATTCGCCGCGTGGCCAGAGTCTGCCAGAGCGATTTTTGCGTGGGGCTCATGTTGTTGCCGGGCGTTTTCCGTACAGGCGTTGGCAAATTTCCGTGGTTAACGAAGCGCGGTTCATCGTATAAAAATGCAGGCCGGGCGCCCCCTGGCTTAGCAAGCGTTCGCACATCGCGGTCACGACATCCAGGCCGAACGCGCGAACGGACGCCATATCGTCGCCGTAGCTTTCCATGCGTCGGGTAACCCAGCGGGGAATTTCAGTGCCGCACAATTCCGAAAAGCGCTGCAAACGCGAAAAGCCGAGAATAGGCATGATGCCGGGGATGATTGGGATGTTGATATTGAGTTTTCGGCAAGAATCGACAAAATGAAAATACGCGTCCGGATTGAAGAAATATTGCGTAATGGCCAGATGGGCGCCGGCATCCACTTTTGCCTTGAAGTGAAGGATATCCTGGTCATAGTTATGTGATTGTGGGTGCGCTTCCGGGTAGGCAGCAACGCCGATCTCGAACCAGTCACTGGTCGTTTCGCGAATAAACGCAACCAGTTCTGCGGCATAGCGAAACGCACCACTTTCTACCGTGCCCGAAGGCAGATCGCCGCGTAACGCGATGATTTTATTGATGCCGTGCCCGCGGTATTGCTCTATGATTTCTCGGATTTGTTGCTCGGATGCGCCGATGCCGGAAAGATGAGGCGCGCCGTTTAAGCCTTGTTCGCGGATCGCCAACACGGTATCAAGCGTACCTTGGCGCGTCGAACCGCCCGCGCCGAATGTCACCGAACAGAATTCCGGGCACAAGGCGGCCAGTTGCATCCGTGTTTTATTGAGCTGTTCGACGCCGCTTTCACTTTTGGGCGGGAAATATTCAAGGCTTAAGCCGGGGCAAGGTTGCGTATTCATGATGCGTGCTTATTGTGTTTTCTTGCGCTTGCCAAAGACCAGCGTCGATAACGCCCATGAAATCAGGCTGTAAATCATCGCGCCGAAAAATGCCGACCAGAAACCACCGACTTCGAAACCGCGAATAAACGAACCGGCAAACCAGAACAACAAGGCGTTGATGACCAGGATGAAAAGGCCGAGCGTAATCAACGTGACCGGCAGCG
>DBDN01000086.1:11857-12134 GCA_002293615.1 Betaproteobacteria bacterium UBA931
GCAAATGACGCGACGTGAATCGACGGCATGATGTACGACAGTGATAAGAGTGCAATCGCGTTGATCAGCCAAACAATCAGTAAACGCATGGTAAACCTCGCTGAAATGTAATTAATAGCGATACGTATCCGGTTTGAACGGGCCGGCAGCAGGGACATTGATATAGTCGGCCTGCGCTGGCGTCAGCTGCGTTAACGCTGCGTTCAAACGCGTTAATTGCAACATCGCAACCTTTTCATCCAGATGCTTGGGCAGCACATAAACGCCGGGCGAATAC
>DBDN01000086.1:12179-56711 GCA_002293615.1 Betaproteobacteria bacterium UBA931
CGCACCCCAGGTTCACCAGGCGGCCCTCGGCAAGCAGAATAATACGTTTACCGTCCGGAAAGATAATATGGTCCACTTGCGGCTTGATGTTTTCCCATGAGTACTGGCGCAGAGCCGCGACTTCGATTTCGTTATCGAAATGGCCGATATTGCAGACGATGGCGTTGTTTTTCATCCGCTTCATGTGTTCGTGCGTAATGACATCGCGGTTGCCGGTGGCCGTGACAAAAATATCGGCTTTATCGGCAACGTCGTCCATACGCACCACGCGATAACCCTCCATTGCCGCCTGCAACGCGCAGATCGGGTCGATTTCCGTTACCCATACTTGGGCAGATAATGCGCGCAATGCTTGCGCCGAACCCTTGCCGACATCGCCGTAGCCGCACACCACGGCGATTTTTCCGGCGACCATCACGTCGGTGGCGCGCTTGATCGCATCGACCAGCGATTCGCGGCAACCGTACAAATTATCAAATTTCGATTTGGTGACCGAATCGTTGACGTTAATGGCCGGAAAGGCGAGACGCCCTTCATCATGCATTCTCTGCAGGCGATGCACCCCGGTTGTCGTTTCTTCGGTAACACCGCGAATGGCGGCTTTGGTGCGCGAATAAAAGTTCGGTGTTTTTTCTAAGGTTTTTCTGATCGCGGCAAACAAGGCGGTTTCCTCTTCGCTGGACGGATGGTCCAGTAACGATGGATTTTTTTCCGCATCCGAGCCTAGATGCAAAAGCA
The DNA here is from genome assembly GCA_002293615.1 of Betaproteobacteria bacterium UBA931. Classification (GTDB taxonomy): domain Bacteria; phylum Pseudomonadota; class Gammaproteobacteria; order Burkholderiales; family Casimicrobiaceae; genus UBA931. The sequence goes on from DBDN01000086.1 coordinate 12,918, forward strand.
ACGTGGCGTCGCCGCCGTCGTCAAGAATCATGTTGGGCATGTCGTCGCTCGGCCACTGGAAAATGCGGTGCGTGAAATCCCAGTATTCCTCAAGCGTTTCGCCTTTATAAGCAAACACCGGCGTATCCGATGCCGCGACGGCGGCAGCGGCATGATCTTGCGTTGAGTAGATGTTGCACGACGCCCAGCGCACGCGCGCGCCCAATGCCTGCAATGTTTCAATCAGCACGGCGGTCTGAATTGTCATGTGCAACGAACCCGCAATACGCGCGCCGGTGAGAGGCTTTGTTTTTGCGAATTCTTCACGGATCGCCATCAGTCCCGGCATTTCGGTTTCGGCAATGGCTATTTCGCGACGGCCAAAATCGGCCAGTCGAATATCGGCGATTACGTAATCGCCGGATGTTTTCACAGTATCTTTCATGATGTCCTCGCAAAGAAAACGCAACTGGGGAAGCGTAATCCGTTCGCATCCCATTTAACCGCAGAATGCGAGCGCCGTTGAGAACATCCGAGCCTGGCTTTTTGGCATTACGCGAAAAAGTCGCAGCGCTCCTCGGAGAAAGCGAATTATACAAGGTTTCGTAGAGTATTCGGCGGGTAATGCCTCAGTCATCCGCCCTGCGGCGCTTAAATTTTGTTTAACAGCACGGTAAGCCACAATCGTAAATTACCGAGCGCGTTCTGGCCATGAACTCCAGAGCGTGAAAACAAGGCAATACGGCGAAAAAATGAAGCGGCGCGCGCTTGCTCGAAAAGCGATAGTGTTTTCCGGTTTTCGGCGGGCATGTGTTCGATAAAAGGAACAAGTGCGCGAAGATGGCGGGTATTCCATTCCCGGTCGCGGCCTTTGAGCACATTCGTTAAGCGCGCCAAGCGCGCCGCCCAACCCGTGCCGATGCCGATCTGATTATCGGTGTGTTGACGATAAAGCACTGTTGGCTCGGCGTCGTAAAACACCCGCCCGCCGCAGGCGCTGATCAAAAGATAAGTCCACCAATCGTGAATCACAACGTCGTCGAAATTTTCGGTTTTCATCAGAAGCCGCCGCGCCGCTTGATTGAACAGCATGGTGTTGCCGCTGGCGATGTTTTGCGCCAAAGCATTCTGAAACGAAGGCAGGCGCGAACAAAGCGGCGAAGCGCCGATGGACGTGCTGTTTTCGTCGACCAGTCGCGTCCGCCCGCAAAATAACGCAGGTGTTGTTTCCGAAATGGTCGTGCACCAATGAATGCCGCGTTCCAGACGATTCGGGAGCCAAATATCATCCTGATCGCAATAAGCAAAATAATCGGCGAGGATTCCCGGATGGCGCAATAACGCCAGAAAGTTGGCGGCGGCGCCTTGTTGCGCGCCGTGCATCACCACCAGCCGGTCGGCGCCCAGCTGCTTCTGATATTTTTCAAGAATGGCGTATGTATCGTCTGTCGATCCGTCGTCGGAGGCAAAAATCGTCCAATGCGAATGCGTCTGCGCGGCCAGTGATTCGATTTGCTCCGACAAAAAACGTGCCCCATTGTGGGTGGCAAGCAGAATGGCGACGTGGCGGCGCGTCATATCGATGGTGCCGAAAGTGGCGCTTATAAAATGTAATCCGAGAGTTTTTGATTATGGACAATGCCGTCGAGCGTTTTATCGACAAATGCCGCGTCGATGATGATTTTTTGCCCGCTGAAACGCGACGCGTGAAACGAGATTTCTTCCAGCAGGCGCTCCATCACAGTATACAGCCGACGCGCACCGATATTTTCCATGCGTTCATTGACATCAAAAGCGATCTCGGCGAGACGTTTGACGCCATCGTCGCGGAAGGTAAGCGCCACGTTTTCGGTCACCAGCAACGCTTCATACTGACGCGTCAAACAGGCATCGGTCGCTGTCAGGATTTGCTCAAAATCGGACACGGATAACGAAGATAATTCAACGCGTATCGGGAAGCGTCCTTGTAATTCCGGAATCAGATCGGATGGCTTCGACAGATGGAAAGCGCCGGAGGCGATGAAAAGAATGTGATCGGTACGAATCATGCCGTATTTGGTCGAAACAGTCGTGCCTTCCACCAGAGGCAATAAATCTCGCTGCACGCCTTGACGCGACACATCCGCACCGCCGGTTTCGGCACGCGCCGCGATCTTGTCGATTTCGTCGATGAAGACAATGCCGTTTTGTTCGGCGGCGGCAATGGCGCGTGTTTTGATTTCTTCATCGTTGATCAGTTTGGCGGCTTCTTCGTCAGTCAGCGCTTTGAGCGCTTCGCTTACTTTCATCTTTTTGGTTTGCCGTCGTGTGCCGCCGACGTTCTGAAACATGCCTTGCAACTGGGAGGCAAGCTCCTCCATTCCCGGCGGCGCCATGATTTCCATTTCCGCAGCAATGACCGGGACATCAATATCGATTTCTTTGTCGTTAAGCTTGCCTTCCCGTAGCATTTTACGAAATTTCTGGCGTGTGCCGTTATCCGCGGAGCCGCTGTCGTGCGCCGCGGTTTGCGGCGGAGGCAGCAGAACATCCAGCAGGCGTTCTTCCGCAGCGTCCAAAGCGCGGTCACGCACTTTGCGTGATTCGCGTTCACGCGCCTGCTTGACGGCCGTTTCCGCAAGATCGCGGACAATCGAGTCAATATCGCGTCCCACATAGCCGACCTCGGTAAACTTGGTTGCTTCGACTTTGATAAAAGGCGCTTCGGCAAGCCGCGCCAAACGGCGGGCAATTTCGGTTTTGCCGACACCAGTCGGCCCGATCATCAGGATATTTTTCGGCGTAATTTCATGGCGCAGCGGTTCCGGCACTTGCTGTCGGCGCCAGCGGTTGCGTAACGCGATGGCGACGGCGCGTTTGGCGTCATTTTGCCCGATCACATGTTTGTCGAGTTCGTGAACGGTTTCTTCCGGGGTCATTGAGAACATGGGATTTTGCTTAAGGAAAAACGAAGGCAGAATAATAACAGTGCCGGAGCAAGGCCGCGGGGGAAAGGACGTAACAGAAGCATTGGTCGGAAACTGTCATTGGTTTTTATGACGGAAGCGGTTTTATCGGCGCAGCGGTTTATGCGAATCCGGTCATATCATAAAGTCGAAGTACATTCGGCAAATTTGCTACAATCCCCCACTGTTTGGATTTTACAGGGGATGTGCGTTTGCATGTGCCCGGATTTTGATTGTTCATGCTCGAAGTGCAGAATCTCGCGGCGCGCCGCGGCCACATCACGTTGTTTGATCAGGTCAGCTTTCGTCTGGAAGCGGGTGAAGCATTGATCATTACCGGTCCGAACGGCACGGGAAAGACCACATTGCTGCGGATGCTGGCGGGCTTATCGCATCCGCTGTCGGGCAAAATGTTCTGGCAAGGGATGGAATTGCGTCCTTTTGATCCTCTTTTGCGCAGTAACGTGAATTTTGCCGGGCATGCGCCTGCGCTCAAAGATGAATTGACGGCAGAAGAAAACCTTGAAATTTTAGTACGGTTGGCGGGCGAGCATGTTTCCCAAAAAATGATGCGCGAAGCGTTAAGTCAGGTGGCGCTTGGTGCGCGGCTGACTGTCCCGGCGCGAGTTTTATCGCAGGGGCAACGGCGGCGTATCGGTTTGGCGCGCTTGGCACTGGTGCCGAGGGTTTTGTGGGTGCTCGATGAGCCGGTGACTGCGCTCGATCCGGCTGGTATCGCGTTGCTTGGCGAGATGATGAGCGCGCATATTCAGCGCGGTGGTTCGGTAATCGCGGCAACGCATCAGGCGCTGAGTTTGCCCAATGCCCGCGCTTTTTCTTTTCAGTGAGCATTGAATGAATACGCTTGTATCCGCTTCTTTTCCGATCAAGCCGGCTTATGACTTTGGCGATGGCGCATTCTCTGCCTTCGCTTGGGCGCTGCGCCGCGATTTGAAACTGGCGATGCGCTCGCGTGCCGAATTGGGCGTGCAGATCCTTTTTTATATTATTGTTGTGGCATTGTTCCCGCTGTCGATGGCACCGGACCATAATATATTATTGCTGCTTGGCCCGGGAGTGATGTGGGTGGCGGCATTATTGGCGTCGCTGTTGTCATTATCGCGGCTTTTTGCCAACGATTTCGCCGATGGCACGCTGGAACAGATGAGTCTTTCGCCATGGCCGTTGCCGGCGCTGATTTTGGGGAAAGTGGCGGCGCATTGGCTGACGACGGGTTTGCCGGTGGTCGTGCTGGTTCCCGTTTTGAGTGTTCAGTACACGCTGGAAACAGAAGCGGTATGGGTGTTGATTGCCGGGCTTTTGATCGGCACGCCGGTATTATCTTTGCTTGGCGCGATCGGCGCGGCTTTGACGCTGGGTTTGCGTTCAGGCGGCGGCAGCCTGCTGGCGTTATTGGTGCTGCCGCTTTATGTGCCGGTTCTGATTATCGGCGCGATGGCGGTGGACAGTATTCGTAGCGGTATGGATGTGAGCAGTAACTTCGCATTGTTGGGGGCGGGGCTTTTGTTGGCGTTGGCGGGTGCGCCGTTTGCCACATCTGTNNCCTGTCCGTATTGCTCTTGATTGAATATGATGATTAACGCGAGGATTATAAAAACATGAGCGGTTTCAAATACGCATCCCCTGCGCAGTTTTATCCGCTGGCTGGAAAACTAATACCGGTTTTCTTGGCGTTGGCGACGATTCTGCTGGTGATCGGGCTGACGATCGGGCTTTATATTGCGCCGATTGATGTGACACAAAAGGATTCATACCGAATTATTTTTATTCATGTGCCTGCGGCATGGATGTCGATGTTCCTTTATGTGATGATGGCGGTTTGGTATGCTGTTGCGCTGGGTGCGAATACGCGGCTTTCGGCGATGATGGGACAGGCGATTGTGCCGACCGGCGCGCTGATGACTGTGCTGGCATTGTGGACGGGTTCGTTCTGGGGCAAGCCCACCTGGGGGACGTACTGGGAATGGGACGCGCGGATGACATCCGAACTCGTGCTGTTATTCCTTTATCTCGGCGTGATCGCGTTGCGCAATGCGATTGATGATCCGCGCCGCGCCGATAAGGCTTGCGGGGTGTTGGCAATTGTCGGGGTGGTTAATGTTCCGATCATTTATTTCTCTGTGCAATGGTGGAATACGTTACATCAAGGCGCGACTATTTCCGTCGGGCAAAAATCTATCGATAGTATGATGCTGACCGGTTTGTTGGTGATGGTGTTTGCGTTCTGGTTTTATGCGATAGTGATCACGCTGATGCGTTTGCGGGCGGTGATTCTGGAGCGCGAGGCCGGGGCGAATTGGGTATCGCGTTTGCCGGAGGTGAAGGAGGAGTGGCGATGAAAGAGTTTTTCGCAATGGGCGGATACGCCTTTTATATTTGGATGGCTTACGCGGCGGCGGCTTTTTTATGCGTCGCGGAAATCATTGCCGTACGTGCGCGTATGCGTAAAGCGCGGATAATGGCGGCACATCGTGCCGAAACGGATGCCACCGATAAGGGTGCGGCGCGATTGACGGAGGCGCAATCATAATGACGGAGCAACAGGTTAACGGTAATGGCGCGATGAGCGCCCGGAAAAAACGCTTTCTCTGGATTGGCTTTGCGTTATTGCTTTCTGCTGCGGTGGCGGCGTTGGTGACCAAAGGGTTAAGCGCAAATGTCACTTATTTTTATTCGCCGAGCGAAGTGGCGCAGAACATAGCGCCGAAAGATCGTGCGTTTCGTATCGGTGGTATGGTGGAAGAGCACAGTGTCCAGCGTGCGCCGGACGGGCTGACGATTTACTTCGGGATAACGGACAGCTTGCATGTGGTGAGAGCCGCATATACCGGCATTCTTCCCGATCTTTTCGCCGAAGGCAAAGGCGTTGTAGCGCAGGGTAAGCTCGATGAAAAAGGAGTGTTTCAGGCGACGCGCGTGTTGGCAAAGCATGACGAAAATTACGTGGCTCCCGAAGTGGCCGAGGCAATGGACAAGGCCCATAAAGAAGCCGTGATGAAAACGCTGCAATAACGCTGGCGTCAATCAGAATAAGAGAGAAATTTTATGATTCCTGAGATAGGGCAATTTGCGCTGATTCTGGCGCTGGTATTGGTGCTGGTGCAAGGCACGTTGCCGTTGGCCGGCGCTGCGCGGGGTATCCCCGCATGGATGTCTTTGGCACGACGCACGGCACAGAGTTCGTTTTTGTTTCTGGCGCTGGCGTTTGGCTGCTTGCTTTATTCGTTTATCATCAATGATTTTTCGGTATTGAATGTGGCGACCAACTCCAATACGCACTTGCCGCTGCATTATCGTATTGCGGCGTCGTGGGGCTCGCACGAAGGCTCAATCATGATGTGGGTGCTGATGCTGGGCATGTGGTCGTGTGCGGTGAGTATTTTTTCCCGACATTTGCCCGAGGAGGTTGTGGCTCGGGTGCTCGGTGTGATGGGGCTGGTGACCACGGGGCTGCTGCTTTTCATGTTGTTGACTTCCAACCCGTTTGAGCGCTTGTTTCCGGTGCCGCTTGAGGGACGCGACCTTAATCCTTTGTTGCAGGATCCGGGTATGGCGTTACACCCGCCGACTTTGTATATGGGGTATGTCGGTTTTTCGGTCGCGTTTGCGTTTGCGGTGGCGGCGTTGCTGGGCGGGCGCTTGGACGCTACTTGGGCGCGCTGGTCGCGTCCTTGGACAACGTTGGCTTGGTGCTTTCTGACCGTTGGTATCATGATTGGAAGCTGGTGGGCATATTACGAGCTTGGCTGGGGCGGCTGGTGGTTCTGGGATCCGGTAGAAAACGCTTCATTGCTTCCCTGGCTGATCGGCACTGCGCTGATACATTCGTTGGCGGTGACGGAGAAGCGCGGTACATTCAAAATCTGGACGGTATTGTTGGCGATTTGCGCATTTTCATTATCGCTGCTCGGTACATTTCTTGTTCGTTCCGGTGTATTGACTTCAGTACATGCGTTCGCGACCGATCCACGGCGCGGCATGTTTATTCTTGTGTTCCTTGCTCTGGTAATCGGTGGTTCGCTGGTGCTGTTTGCATTCCGCGCACCGCGCGTCGGTACGGCGGGAACGTTCAAAATTGTTTCGCGGGAATCGTCATTGCTCGGCAATAATATTTTACTGACGGTAGCTTGCGGTACAGTATTGCTCGGTACGCTTTATCCGCTTTTTCTCGATGCGCTCAATCTGGGCAAAATCTCCGTCGGCCCGCCGTATTTTGAAGCGGTGTTTGTCCCCATTATGGCGGTATTGGTTGCGCTGATGGGCATCGGCCCGATGGCGCGCTGGAAAGAATCGTCGCCGAGAGAATTGAGACATAAACTGCGTTGGCCGTTACTGATTACGATAGTCTGTGCGTTGGCGTTGCCTTTGGTTCTCGGACGTACCGAATGGAAGAGCGTTGCGTTGCTGGCGCTCGGATTTGGCATGGCATTTTGGATTATCACAACGCTTGTTGCCGTTGTTCTGGAGCGGCTGCACCATTTGCAGGGTGGGTTTACGGACAAATTGCGCCGTCAGCCGCGCAGTTTTTGGGGAATGATTCTGGCGCATCTGGGTGTTGCGGTATTTATTATTGGCGTGACGGTAGTTAAAGGGTTTGAGGCGGAGCGCGACGTGCGCATGGCTCCCGGCGATACGGTGTCCGTGGGCGGTTATACGTTTAAGTTTGTCGGCATCGCTGAGACACAGGAAGGGCCGAACTATTCGGCGTCGCGTGGCACGTTTGATCTCATTAAAGACGATAAGCTGGTACGCAATCTTTATCCGGAAAAACGGATTTACTTTTCGCACGGAATGCCGATGACGGAAGCGGCGATTGATTCTGGTTTTTTGGGTGACCGCTACGTTTCGCTCGGCGAAGAAATCAATGACGGTAAAGGATCATGGAGCGTGCGTGTATACCATAAGCCGTTTGTGACCTGGATCTGGTTGGGTTGCATGCTGATGACGCTCGGCGGTATTTTTGCTTTGCTGGATCGTCGTTATCGCATCAATATGCGTAAAGAAGCAAAATTGCCGCTGACGGGCGAAAACGATTTGTCGGGTTCCGCGCGTTGATACGTTTGACACAGTTTTTATAGGTATTCGACAAAAAATGAAAAGAAAGCTGTTATTGCTGATCCCGCTTCTGGTCTTTGTGGTGCTTGCCGGTTTTTTTGTGGTTGGCCTGGATCGCAACCCAAGGGAAATTCCATCGCCGCTGATCGGAAAGCCGGTGCCAAAATTTTCATTGCCGACACTAAGCGATGAAAACAAAATCATCACGGAAAAAGATTTTGCCGGGCAGGTCTGGCTGTTGAATGTCTGGGCATCGTGGTGCGTTTCCTGCCGTACCGAGCATCCGGTTTTGGTGGAAAACGCGGAGTTGATAGGGGTACCGATCATTGGGTTGAACTACAAAGACAAAAGATCGGATGGCGTGGCATGGTTGGCGCGTTATGGCGACCCTTATTCATTTTCCATTGTGGATGCCGATGGCCGTTTCGGTATCGACCTTGGTGTTTACGGGGTGCCGGAGACTTTTTTAATGGATAAGCAAGGTGTTGTTCGTTATAAGCACACTGGGCCGATTACGATTGAATCGTTGCGCGCGGTGATCATTCCCAAGATCAAGGAGTTGAAAGAGCAATGAAAAGAGCAATAAATAGCTTTTTTTGTGTCGCCATATTCTGTTTTTTGAATGCTGCTCCGGTCTGGGCGAATGAGGCGATACCGACTGAAACTGATCCGGTTGCGCAAAAACGCGCGATGGAGTTGGCGGCAAAATTGCGTTGTCTGGTGTGCCAGAATCAATCCATTGCCGAATCCGATGCCGAGCTTGCAGTGGATTTGCGGCAGCAGGTACGCGAGCAGATTGCCGAAGGCAAATCGGATAAAGAAATTATCAAGTTTATGACTGATCGTTACGGCGATTTTGTGCTTTATCAGCCACCGGTAAAAGGCACAACGATTTTTTTATGGGCGGGCCCATTAATCTTGTTGCTGCTGGGGTTGGTGGGAATGTTTTTCCTGTTGCGTAAACATGCGGGAAAAGCCGGCGAGGCAACAGTGCCATTAACCGACGCCGAGCGCGCACGTGCTGCCGCTTTATTGCGGGAGCGTAGCGACTCGGAAGTGTAGACTCAAGGAAAAATTATGATCGGTTTTTTATTGGCCGCTATCGCGATGGTAGCAGCGGCAACATTATATTTATTTTGGCCGAAAGTGGGTAAGCCCCACCCTGCGCATGCTGTTTCGGATGCGGAGCGGGATCGCTCCAACCTTGAAATCATGCGCGACCAGATGAAAGAGCTGGAAAATGATTATATGGCTGGCGTGATCGGTAAAACCGAATACGATGAAGCGCAGGGAGAATTAAACCGCCGTACACTGGAAGAAACGGGACATCTTGCCCACGAAGGGAATAACAAAAAGCAGGCAATGGCGGCGTCGGCGATGAGTGATGTATCGCCGAAATCGATCTGGGGGCTAGCGTCGTTTTTGGTGTTGCTGCTTGTGGCTGGCGCGCTGTACTGGGTGATCGGTTCGCCTGATGCTTTTTTGCCGAAAGCGCAGGTTGTCGCGCAACAGGAGGCGGATGATGCGCACAGTTTCACGGCCGAGCAATTTGATGCAATGCTGCAGAAATTTGCGGCACGTATGGCCCAGGAACCAGATAATATCGAGGGATGGCTGATGCTGGCGCGTTCTTACGCGGAAACAGGGAAGTATCAACAGGCGGTTGACGCTTATGAAAAAGTAATTGACAAAGTCAGTGACGATCCGAACATTTTTGCCGATTACGCAGATCTTCTTGCCTATCTGCAAGGCGGAAAATTGGGAGAGCGCTCGATGGAAATGGTTGAACGCGCGCTTAAAATTGACCCGACGCATTGGAAAGCGCTTGGGCTTGCGGGAACGCATGCGTTTGATTCGGGCAACTATAAGGACGCCGAGTCGTATTGGCTGAAGATGAAAGGTGCGCTTCCCGCCGGTTCGGAGATGAGCCGGATGATCGATGCCAGTATCGAAGAAGCACGGCAGCGGCAGATAGCGGGCGATAAAAAAGTTTCAGTCATTGCGCAAGACACACCGTCGAAACAAGGCAGCCATGCCCGTCTTGAGGGCACGGTTTCTTTGGCGCACGAGCTACAAGAGAAAGTATCGCCGGAAGATCGTCTTGTGGTTTATGCTCGCAGAGTGGAGGGCGCCGCGACACCTATAGCGTTTATCACCAAAACAGTCGCGGACTTGCCTTTATCGTTTGTGCTTGACGAATCGACAACCATGATCAAATCGGAAACGCTTGCTTCTGCCAAGAACGTAATCGTCGTGGCACGCGTCAGTAAGAGCGGCCAAGCCAATGCACAGCCCGGCGATCTCGAGGGTATTTCGGTACCTGTTGACGTTAACGCAATCGGTGTACGAATTACTATCGATCGCGAAATCCAATAAGCGATTATTGAGACTGATTCTCAGTAAAATAATTGTTGTCTCTTTTCTCTATCTATACGCGGCTTCTTTTTGATATAAGTCAATAAGGGGCAACGATACCGAGAGAAGCAGGCGATACATTTTGTGAATCCTTGTTAGACTTCTCCGGACGGCTGTATAAAGCAGTCGTTTGGCTTTTCTTAGTTGTTTAGGAATTTAATTCTCAATCGTGTACACAGAGAGGGGAGTTCGTTATGAAGTCTAAAATGATGAGCTTGGGATGTAATCTGGTAGCAGCAGCAGCTTTCGGCTTGTTTGCTTTGGCGGCACCTTCCGCTATGGCGCAGGCGAAAGGTGAAGCTAATGTCAATGCGTCGCAATGCTACGCATGTCACCAGCCGATCCAAGCGTTCCACGCCGGAGGCAAACACAAAACGGTTAACTGTGTTTCCTGTCATACCGGTTTAGCAAATCACAGTAAAGATCCAAGTGCGCGTCCGACGACAAGTGTTGATCCTTCAACATGCGGTTCGGCGTCTTGCCACAAAGATCAGTTTGATACGTTGTACAAGATGGACTGGCATAAAAAGGCACGTGCTGAAAAAGCGCTTTACAGCGGCCCGGCGCCTAATCCGTCGTTTGACAAATTGATGGCACCGCATGGCTTTACCAAAGAGCACGCAGAGCCGCGTACGCACGCGTTCATGGTGTACGATCAGTTCATCGCGGATCGCGCTTTTGGCGGCCGCTTCCAGCCGAAAGACGGTTGGAAAGATCTTGCCCGCCCGGGTGGTTTCTTCAAAACCTGGGACGTTCTCGAAGATCGTTATCCTGGTGAACCGCACAAAGCGTTTGCTCCTGGCTATGCCGCAGCGGCTAATCCGGTTTGCTTGTCCTGTAAATCGATGGACCACATCCTTGATTGGGCATACATGGGCGATCCGGCACCGGGCACCAAGTGGAGCCGTATGTCGAATGTGGTCGATATGGCGAAAGACATCAACCATGCGTTGAACTGTTTCTTCTGCCATGATCCGCACTCGGCTGAACCGCGTATTATTCGCGACGCTATGATCCAGGCGATTACCCGTCCGGAAGCGGATACATTGTTCCACAGAGATGCCAATAAGCCTAAAGTTGAAGTGCACGATCTGGGCTTACGCGGTTATACCCGCAAGATCGCGATCCTCGACAGGTACGACACCAAACTGCAATGCGGTCAGTGCCACGTTGAGTACAATTGCAATCCGGGCACCGATACGACGACAGGCGAAGCCGTGACTATGGCTGATCAACGTACCAACCATTTCCCGCTGATTAACGTATTTGAACTCAGTCAGCATTACAAAAACCTGAAGTTCAAAGATTTCAAAAACAAGATCAGTGGCGCCATGTTGTGGAAAGCGCAGCATCCGGATTCTGAAACCTATTACGGTTCAGTGCACCAGTTAGCGGGTGTTGAGTGTCATGATTGCCATATGCCGAAGACGAAGAATAAGGCAGGCAAGACCTTTACGAACCACTGGGCTGTTTCGCCGCGTGAATACCTGAAAGAAACGTGTTTGACCTGCCATCCGGAATGGGATGAGCGTCAGGCGAATTATGTGATTGACGGTATGAAGAACCATTACTACGCCAAATTGCGTCATGCTGAATTCTGGCTGACTCGCTTGGTTGACAAGATTGAAGAAGCCAAGAATCTCGGTGTAAACGATGCTGCTCTTGCCGAAGCGCGCGAAGCGCATTGGGAAGCGCATATCCATTGGGAATGGTGGACGGCAACCAACGGCGGTTATTTCCATCACCATGATCAGGCGGTCAAATCGATAAATATGGGTACAGATATTTCCCAGAAGGCGATTGATAAGCTTGACGGCGTGATGGCAGAAGAGCGCGCTAAAATTGCAAAGAAATAATGTTTCCTTTGTAGTGTGTGTAATTGTTTTGTGAGATTCACGACGGCACCTTCGGGTGCCGTTTTTTTTGTCAGTGATTTTCCTAAATCGTTACGTCTTAAGGCCATCAGCATCTAGGCAATAAAATAAAACTATGAAACAATGGGCGCAACTTAGAAATTTACAGGTGCAAGATGCTGGATCGAGATGGTTTTCGCCCGAGCATCGCCATCGTAGTCGCCAATGCAAAAAATCAGGTATTTTGGGCAAAACGTATTCGCGAACATTCATGGCAGTTTCCGCAGGGTGGCATTGACCCGAACGAATCGCCAGAGCAGGCGATGTATCGAGAGCTTTGGGAAGAGGTTGGCCTGTTCCCCGAGCATGTACAGATTTTAGGTAGGACGCGCGATTGGCTGCGTTATTACGTGCCCAGAAACTGGATACGACGTGAATGGCGGGGTAGTTATCGAGGGCAAAAGCAAATCTGGTATTTGCTGCGTTTTGTCGGACGTGATTCGGATATTGATTTGCGTACTACCGAAAAACCGGAATTTGATGCTTGGCGCTGGCACGGTTACCATGTGCCGCTTGATGCGGTGATCGAATTTAAACGCGATGTTTATAAAAGCGCGCTAAAAGAATTGGCGCGTTATCTCTACCGCTCATCCGGTCCCAAAAAATACAGCATGGGACGGCACAAGACACAAAAAACGGGTTTAGAAGCAACTTCTCCAGAAAGCGCTCAGGATATTGGTGTGGGGTTGACGGAAGAAGAGCGATCACCAGAAATCCCAGCATGTGACGGTTGATTCTTGAGTGGGTGACTACTTAGCTGTCGTTGCCCGTTTTAAACGATCGCAAACCGCAAACCATTCGGTAGTATCGGGTACGGCCTCGATCAGAATCACATCAGCGTCGGTGACATCGAGCGCGCGCAGCGCGGCGTATAAACGATGCGCATAAAGTGCGGCATCGGCAGGTAGTNNGGCATCGGCAGGCAGCACAGCTTTCATATGTTCCGGGCAGGGCGGTACGATGCTGTACGCAAGCGTTGCCACGCGCTTCCCCTGCGTCAGCAGCCGGGTGTATTCCTGCATCAGGTTCTGGCTGTCCACAAGGCAAGTGGCGGTGTCCGGCGCGTAGTGCGATGGCAGCGTGCCGGAAGCGCGCGGTATCTTGTCCTGTACAGTGTCGGATGGCAAAAACAGTTTTTCACCCAGCGTTTCTTCCAGCTCATGCAGAGGAATCGAGCCGGGACGTAAAAGGGCAGGGCGTGCCATTGTCAACGCGATGACCGTACTTTCAATACCGACATCGGCTTCGCCGCCATCGAGAATCATCGCGATGCGATTACCAAAATCGTCGGCAACGTGTTGCGCTGTGGTTGGGGAAATATGACCGAAGCGGTTTGCCGAAGGTGCGGCAATGCCGTGCCCGCCGCGCTTTTTGAACGCTTGCAGCAATTGCCGCGCTGCTGGGTGCGCAGGAATGCGCACGCCGATAGCGTCTTGTCCGCCGGTAATGGCCGTGTTGACATGTGCGGCACGGGGCAGAATCAGCGTAATCGGGCCGGGCGCAAAACGGCGCAAAAGTCGTTGTGCTTTTTCGGTTACGTTCTCCGCCCAGAAGAGAATATCTTCGGGTGCGGCCAGATGCACGATCAGCGGATGATGTTCGGGACGACCTTTAATGGCATAGATTTGCATAACCGCATCGACATTCTCCGCATCGGCGCCCAGCCCATAAACGGTTTCCGTCGGAAACGCAACGAGTTTGCCCGCGCACAGCAAATCGGCGGCACGAATAATGGCGTCGTCGCCGACTGATTCGACATGGGCTCGGTTCGCCGATGCCAAAATAGGTATTTTTTTCCCGAAGGACATGAATGGATTAATGGCAGTTGATAAAAGCAAAGCGATTTTTGCTAGAATCCAAACTTTCGCTTTTGCCAAAACCCTTTGGGGGTGCGGTGAATTTTACAGTGTTTCGCGTTGTTTGGCTTTTGCGCTCTTTGGCGTTGACGAGAATTTTTCATGAACGATTTTCTTTTTACTTCGGAATCCGTTTCCGAAGGCCATCCGGATAAAGTAGCCGATCGTATTTCCGACGCGGTGCTTGACGCCGTTCTTACGGAAGATCCAACGGCTCGCGTTGCCGCCGAAACGATGGTGGCGACAGGATTGGTGGTGATGTCCGGCGAAATTACCACGCGCGCGCACGTTGATTACGCCAATATCGCGCGCTCGGCGATTCGCAGTATCGGCTACAATGACCCCGCGCTGTGTTTTGACGCCGATGGCTGCGCAGTAATGGTGTGTTATGGCAGACAGTCTCCGGATATCGCTCAAGGGGTCGATCATGCTTTCGATGAAGCGCTCGATCAAGGCGCGGGCGATCAGGGGATGATGTTCGGTTACGCCTGCGACGAAACGCCGGCGTTAATGCCGTTTCCCATTTATTACGCTCATAGGCTCGTTCAGCGCCAGGCAGAAGTGCGTCGCGACGGTCGTTTGCCGTGGTTGCGCCCCGATGCCAAGTCGCAAGTGACCGTGCGCTATCAAAGCGGCAGGCCGGCGGCCATCGATACGGTGGTGCTTTCCACGCAACATCACCCGGAAATGAATGAAAAACAAAAAGAACTGCGTGACGCAGTGATCGAAGAAATTGTATTGCCGGTGTTGCCGAAAGAAATGCTCAAAGACACCCGTTTTTTTGTCAATCCCACCGGGCGTTTTGAAATCGGCGGGCCGCACGGCGACGCGGGTTTGACCGGGCGGAAGATCATCGTCGATACCTATGGTGGCGCGGCACCGCACGGCGGCGGCGCTTTTTCCGGCAAAGATCCCTCCAAAGTGGATCGCTCGGCGGCGTATGCGGCGCGTTATGTCGCCAAAAATATTGTGGCGGCAGGTTTGGCACGGCAATGCCAGGTGCAGCTTTCTTACGCCATCGGTGTTGCGCACCCCATCAATGTGACCGTTTATACTGAGGGGACAGGCGCGATTGATGACGCAAAAATAGCAAAGCTAGTGAATGATCACTTCGATTTGCGTCCAAAAGGGATCGTTAAAATGCTCGATTTGTTGCGCCCGATTTACGAAAAAACGGCAGCGTATGGGCATTTTGGGCGTGACGAGCCGGAATTTACCTGGGAAGCGACCGATAAAGCGCCCGCGCTTCATGATGCTTCTGGTTTAAAAGGTGACACACCGAAACAATAAACGCAAAATTGTCGGTGATGGCAAATTTTGTCATTCATAAAAGATAAAGGTTTTCGTATTTTAGAATTTATCCGGATATCCGAGGCGATCCACAATCAGGCAAGATAACGAGGATTTTTAGATATACTGTTTAATAGACCAAATAAAGAAAGGAAAAACTATCATGGCCGAACGTACCCGTGTCCGCCGCAATACCATTGAGCGCCGTTGTTTGGGCAAATCCTACAAGCGCATGTTCGTCGGCGCGCCAAAAGGCGTTTTCAAGATGCTGGAAAAGATCAAAAAGAGTTGATCAAAATTCCGTATGTTGCAAAAAACCGCGCGTGACGCTTAATTTGTAAAATGATTAAAAAGGGAATAGAAAAATGGCGAAATCGGTGTTTAGAAAAGATGATTGTTGCAATACCGAAATATTTTTCTTGAATGAGGAATAAAAATAAATTTTTATAAATCAATTGCTTATAATTTTATTTGCTTTAATGTTCGCTTTTGGCACACAAACTGCTCAATAGAGGGCAAGCTCTGACAGCGGAGCGATGCTAAAAAAATTTCTTTGAAAGGAAAACATTATGAAATCAGTACAAAAAGGTTTTACATTGATCGAACTGATGATCGTTGTCGCGATTATCGGTATTCTGGCGGCGATTGCGTTGCCGGCTTATCAGGACTACACGGTTCGTACCCGCGTTTCGGAAGGTTTGGTTATGGCTTCGGCAACTAAACAATGGGTTTCCGAAGTTGCCACGCAGGACGATCTGGACGCAGCTGCCACCTCGTGGAATACTAATTCCAACGGCAACGGTGCTTCCAGTAAATATGTAACCAGTATTTTGTTTGACGCACCAGATGGCGGTGATGGTATGTTTACGATAACCTATGACGCTACTACTCTTGGCGTGGGTGGTACGATAAACGTTATGCCGTACATTAACGATGGTAGTGGTACTCCTGTTGATCTTCCGTCCGCGTTTGGCTCCGTAACAGGAACGATGGATTGGGGTTGTGCTGCTGATACTAATACAGTTTCGACTAATCGTGGTCTTACAACTCCAGTGGGAACGTTATTGGCTAAATACGCTCCGGCAGAATGCCGTTAATTTGGATTACTTAATTTAATGGCAGCACAGAAAAAGCCCCAAGGATGGGGCTTTTTCATATTGATTCTGCTGTGAGCATATAATTTATCATGTTTTCAAGTATGTTGCATACTCGGCTTAAAGCATTTCTTATTCATCTTTGCTTTTCGCTTTTAATCGCATTGCTCGCGTTATTCATTATTTTTTTTCTATGGTATCCGGGCATTTTTTCCGATGAATTGGGCGGGTTCAAACTATTTTTTTTGGTCGTGGGATGCGATGTTGTTATCGGCCCGCTTCTTACGTCTGTGATTTTTGATAAGCGGAAACCGACAAGAGAGCTTTTCATCGACTGCGCATTGATCGTGATCATACAGATATGCGTGCTGGCTTATGGTATGCATGTCGTTTCTGCATCTCGTCCAGCATACATCGTTTTTATCAAAGATCGCTTGGAGGTGGTCACACCGATTGAGTTTGGGAAAGACAGCTTCGAGAATATACCTGAAAAAGAAAAAAAGTATCGATCATTTCCNNCGATCGTTTCCATTGTTGGGGCCCGAATATGTTTCTATCGCTTTTCCCGAAGATCAGAAATTAAGAAGCGAGATGACGCTGAATTCTGTTTTTACAGGGAGGGATTATTCCCTTTACCCTAATTTTTATCAGCCGTATGAAAAGGCCTTTGATGAAATTATTGAAAAGACGCGGGCGCTGACAACGCTTAATCTTTCCAAAGAAAACAAGCTTCTTCTCGATGAGTCGGTAAAAAAAGCGGCGCTGCCCGAAGAAAAAATAGGCTGGCTTTTGGTAAAGCACCGGTTTGGTTTTTGTACGGCGTTGATCAATCTGGGAACAGGCTTCCCTGTCGCCTACCTTCCTTTTGATCCGGACGATGCCGGTTGACGGCAGAATTTTATAAGGCTGCTTTATTAAAGCTTTTTGGGAGATCCAAGTGTTGCCGGATGTGCGCGTGCGGATCGGCATATATAATTATGGTGGCGAGTCAGGGACTCGAACCCCGGACACAAGGATTATGATTCCTCTGCTCTAACCAACTGAGCTAACCCGCCACAGGGCATGCATTCTCTACGATTTTCGCCAAGACGTCAAACAAAAGTTGAGGGTTTATGGGATGTAAATTTATGGCGAATGGTCAAAATTGTTTTTCCATTAAGGTATGTTTGGGTTTTTAATGCCGGTTTAGGCGCCGCATACGTTGATGTCGCGAATTTAGAACCCCAAAAGTTTCCATCCCATTTTTTGAGGAATCGCATATAATATGCACCCTTCGGGGTGTAGCGTAGTCTGGTAGCGCGCCTGCTTTGGGAGCAGGATGTCGGGAGTTCAAATCTCTCCACCCCGACCATCGTTTTGGTAATTTTTGGTAGGTTTCAGACGGGATTTTTCGGTCAAAGCGCCCGTAGCTCATCTGGATAGAGCACCGGCCTTCTAAGCCGGGGGTAACAGGTTCGAATCCTGTCGGGCGTGCCAAAAGTTTGTGATACGATAAATATCCTTTCAGTGGTGGCTGTAGCTCAGTTGGTAGAGTCCCGGATTGTGATTCCGGTTGTCGTGGGTTCGAGCCCCATCAGCCACCCCATTAACTCAGCAGATTATTTGGCGTTTTCTTAGTAAAAAGTGGGAAAAAGGATATCGGTTATCAAAGCCTTCCGCTGCTACCAAACCCACTTTCGCTGCGTTCACTCGCGACGAATTGATCGACGATGTGAAACTCCGGCTGTAACACCGGCACGATAATAAGCTGCGCTAAGCGCTCGAACGGTTGCAGCACAAAAGATTCGTCACTGCGGTTCCAGCAACTCACCATAAGCGGCCCTTGGTAATCGGCGTCGATTAGTCCGACCAGATTTCCGAGCACGATGCCGTGTTTGTGCCCCAGCCCCGAGCGCGGCAGAATCATTGCGGCGTAATCGGGATTGCCGATGTGCAACGCCAAACCGGTGGGAATGAGTTCGGTTTGATGCGGCGCGAGGGTTAACGGTGCGTCCAAACAGGCGCGCAGGTCAACACCGGCGGAAAGTGCCGTTGATGCGGCGGGTAATTGGCGGCGGATGCGCTCATCGAGGATTTTCAGTTCAACAGTCAGTTTCATGGTTTGAGGCGGAAAGAAAAATACATCAGCGCCAGCCCGGCGATAATCGCCCAAACGCCGATGCACCACATCAATGCGACTGCGCTTGCGAGTGGCGCAATCAGTAAAATGGCGCCGAAGGTCAGGTACGCCAAGCCGCTTAAGAAAACGCCAAGGGTATCTTTGACAAAGCGGCGCATGCGAAAGCCGGTCAGTAAGCGCAGCGCGCCGGCGGCAATCGCCCAAACACCGAGGCAGAAAACCAGCGCGACTTGTGTGATGTCGGGGAAGAAAAGCGCCGATATGCCGACCAGTATGCTGAGGACACTTTCAAATAACGGCGCCACGAATTCGTAATTTTCTTTTTTTGCCTTCAGCGCCGAGACCATATTGAATATACCGTCAACCAGTAAATATGCGCCGAGGAGCAGCACAAAAAAGGCCAGTGTTTCCGCAGGCAGCAATAACGCGATAAGGCCCAACAGCACGGCGATCAAACCGCGCGCCAGAAAAAACCACCACAGATTAGAAAAGGATTTGGCAGACATGATGACCTCGCTTTATGTGATGTATCGCTTCAAGGATAGCATTTTGCTTAAGGCATTTAATCGGTATTCAGTCTTTTTGTTCAAAACGCTGCGCAATTTCTTGAATCAGGCATTTGGCAAGCGTTGTTTTGGCCATACGCGGTAATGCATGGAAACCGTGGTCGTCGAGGATCGCGACTTCATTGTCGTCGGCGCCGAACGCTTCTTGCGCCTGGTTGACGATCAGCATCGGCAACTGTTTGCGCCGCCGTTTTTCTTCGCCGAATTGCCGAATATTTTGTGTTTCCGCGGCAAAACCGACACGAAAGACATGCGGCGTGCGCCGGCCAAGCTCATCAAGGATGTCCACGGTTGCGGTCAAGGCCAGATCAAGGTGATTGATTTCATTTTTTTTGAGTTTGTGGTCAGCAACATGCGTCGGCGTATAGTCGGCGACCGCGGCAACGCCAATAAAAATATCGGTGCCTTTGGCGCGGGCAAAAACCGCGTCGGCCATATCGGAGGCGCTGATCACGTTGACACGCATAACATTCAGCGGCGTCGGTTGATGCACCGGGCCGGCGATAAGCGTAACATTGGCGCCGGCGAGCGCTGCCGCTTCGGCGAGCGCAAAACCCATTTTCCCGGAACTTCGATTGGTCAAGCCGCGCACTGGGTCGATCGCTTCAAAAGTAGGGCCGGCGGTAATCAGTACATTGCGTCCTTTGAGCGTTGCACTTTTCTCATGGTCGGGCGACCAAATGATCCGCTCGACGGCGGCGGCAATATTTTCCGGCGTCAACATGCGCCCTTCCCCGGTTTCTCCGCAGGCAAGTTCGCCGCTGTCTGGCCCGAGAAAAAATACGCCGTCGCTGCGTAATAATGAAACATTGCGTTGGGTGGCGGGATTGCGCCACATTTGCGTATTCATTGCCGGAGCGACGAGTAACGGGCATTCGCGAGCCAGGCATAACGCGCTCAATAAGTCGTCCGCGCGCCCTTGCGCTAAACGCGCCAGGAAGTTTGCCGAAGCGGGCGCGACAACAATTGCGTCGGCGCCGCGCGATAATGCAATATGGTTCATGCTGCTGTCGGGCGCATGCCATAAATCCTGCCACACCGGTCGCCCCGACAGGGCGTGCATGGTTAACGGCGTAATGAAACGGCAGGCGGCGGCGGTCATTACCACATCAATGGTAATCGCCTTTTTTACCCATAAACGGGCGAGTTCGGCGGCTTTATACGCGGCAATTCCGCCGCTGATGCCGAATACAATGCGTTTAGCGGGAGCAGCAGAAGAAACTTGCATCATCATCAAAATTCCATTACAACGTACTGTCGAAGAAAATAACAGTTTACACGGATCGTGCGCATGCTGCGATTTTAATGGTGTATTTTTGGAGGGGAGAACATGGCTGTTTTATCAAAGTGGCTGGAGCAGGAGCGACCACGTGAACGTTTGTATGCGCTGGGGGCTTCTGCGTTAAGCGACGCGGAATTGCTGGCGATTTTGTTGCGTACCGGGGTGCGCGGTAAAAGCGCGGTCGATTTGGCACGGGAAATATTGCATACGCTCGGTGGTGTGCGTGGGCTGGTTGGTGCCGACGAAGCGCAATGGCAGGGTATTTCCGGGTTGGGCAAAGTCAAGCGCGCCCAAGTATTGGCGGGCGTGGAGTTGGCGCGGCGGATGCTGCGCGAAGCGATACATGAACAAAATGTGTTCGGCCGCCCGGACGATGTGGCGGATTATTTGCGCTTGTCGCTGGGCCAGCTTTCCCATGAAGTATTCGGCGCGTTGTGGTTGAATAACCGGCATCAGTTGATCTGTTATGAAGAACTGACACAGGGCACGCTGAACGAAGCCACAGTATATCCGCGCGAGGTTGTCAAAAAAGCGTTGCATCGCAATGCGGCGGCAGTGATTTTTGCGCACAATCACCCATCGTGTAACAATGAAGCGTCCGCCGCCGATCACGGTATTACCAAACGGTTGGTTAATGCGTTGGCATTAGTTGATGTGCGCGTACTTGACCATTTTATTGTGTCTCCGCAGCAAATTACGTCGATGGCGGCACAAGGTTTTTTGCCGTCGCCTGCTTTGTAAGATAACGAGCCGAGGCAGCGTACACAAACAACATGTCAAAAAAACATGAAAAAAGAATGAAGGGGATTTTTGGCTGGCTCAATAACGCATCTCACGCTAAAATGGGCGCATATCTTTTAGTGCGCAAATAAGTAACAACCGGCGCGTTTTTTATTCCCCGTTTTGACGAGAAGAACATTGATCTCTGTGCCTGCTTTTTCTGCGCCTTTACTCTGGACGACTTGTCGGGCGGCGCTTGAACAGGAATTGAACACGCAACAGTTCTCGACTTGGATTGAAGCGCTTACTTGTGAAGAGGACGGCGAGGAGATGTGCATAGTCGCGCCGAATTCATTCGTTCAGGAATGGGTGCGTCGTCATTTTGGCAGGCGTATTTCCGAATTGGCGGAAGCGTCAATGGGCAAGCCGGTGGCGATCAACTATAAAATCAAAACGCCGGCAAATCCTTCAGCCAAAGGGACATCGATAAACGCCGCGGAAGAGGTTATGTCTATGCCGGCGACAGAGGCAAACCGGGTGGCTGCGGCATCAGCGTCCCGCTTGACGACGGCGTCATCAGCCCCAAAAACGAGTAAATATCAGATCAATCCATTGTTTACTTTCGATAGTTTTGTGACCGGGAAAGCAAACCAGCTGGCGCGCGCGGCGGGTATTCAGGTTGCCGAATCGCCGACTTCATACAATCCGCTTTTCGTGTATGGCGGCGTGGGTTTGGGCAAAACGCATTTAATCCAGGCGATCGGCAACCATCTGCTTACGCATCAGCCGACGGCAAAGGTTCGTTATCTTCATGCCGAGAAGTATGTTTCTGACGTGGTACACGCGTTCCAACACAAATCGTTTGATGAGTTCAAAAATTACTATCACTCCATCGATCTCCTGTTGATCGACGATATCCAGTTTTTCAAGGGTAAGGATCGTACGCAGGAAGAATTTTTTTATCTTTTTAATACCTTGATCGAAGCGCATAAACAGGTGGTGATTACCTGTGATACCTATCCGCGTGAGATCAAAGGCATAGAGGAGCGGCTGATTTCGCGTTTTGGCTGGGGGCTTATTGTGTCGCTTGAGCCGCCAGAGCTGGAAATGCGGGTAGCGATCCTGATCGCCAAAGCACAGGCGGTAAATGTGGCGCTTGATGAGCAAGTGGCGTTTTTTATCGCCAAACATATCCGCTCGAATGTTCGTGAATTGGAAGGGGCGTTGAAACGCGTACTGGCGTTTGCACGTTTTCATAATGTTGAGGTTACGCTGGCCAGCGCCAAAGAAGCATTGCGCGATTTGCTTGCCGTGCAAAACCGGCAGGTCTCGATTGAGAATATCCAGAAAACAGTCGCCGATTATTACAAGATTCGTATTGCCGACATGCACTCGAAAAAGCGTTCACGCGCGATTGCTCGGCCACGCCAGGTGGCCATGGCATTGACCAAAGAATTAACGGAATTGTCATTACCGGAAATCGGACATCGTTTTGGCGGACGTGATCATACGACGGTGCTGCATGCTTGCCGTCAAATCGCACAGCTGCGCGAGGTGAATCCTGAAATCAATCACGATGTGAATTTTCTTCTTCAGGTATTACGCAGTTAATCGCAGGGGGTGTACAAGCGATTAACGTGCGGCAACGGCGGCTGAAAAAAACGGCAAAATACCGTACCATCACACTATTTACCTCCGAGCAAAAAAAGGTCTATGGCGTTATCCTCATTGCAAATCATCATCATGGCCGCAGGGCAAGGCAAGCGCATGAAATCGTGCCTGCCCAAGATGTTGCATTGTGTTGCCGGACGTCCGTTACTGGCGCATGTGCTGGCAATGGCACGCTGTTTGTCGCCACAACAAATTGCCGTAGTGATCGGACATGGCGCACAGGCAGTACGCGATGCATTTTCTGCGGAGGTGGATCTTGTTTTTGTCGAACAGGAGCCGCCGCGCGGTACGGGCGATGCTGTGCGTTTGGCGTTACCGAAATTGTCCGGCAACGATATTACCTTAGTGATTAATGGCGATTGCCCGTTGATTCCGGCGGCTACGGCGCGGCAGCTCGTCGATATTGCGGCGCGGGATAAGCTTGCCTGGCTGACGGTAAACGTTTCCGACCCTTCCGGATTGGGGCGCATCGTACGCGATGAAAACGGAAAAGTTGCCTCGATTGTTGAAGAGCGCGATGCTGATGAAAAACAGAAAACTATTCGGGAAATCAACGTTGGTGTGCTCGCCGCACCCACGAAACGATTAAATGCGTGGGTCAAGCGTCTCGATTGCAATAACGCGCAGCAGGAATATTACCTGACCGATATTCTGGCGATGGCGGTGGCTGAGAATATTGCGGTGGAAACGGTGACGGCAGCGCGTGAGGACGACGCGCGCGGCGTCAATGACCGTGCGCAGCTTGCCGTTGTCGAACGCATTATGCAGCAGCGACGGGCGCATGAGTTGATGGCTAACGGTGTCACGATTGTTGATCCGTCGCGCATTGATGTTCGTGGCGATGTGCGTTGCGGCCGCGATGTTTGTATTGACGTTGGTTGCGTGCTTGAAGGGGATGTTACGTTGGCCGATGGCGTTTCAGTCGGTGCCTATTGTGTAATCCGGGAGACGAATATTGGCGAAGGTGCCACGATTAAACCGTTTTCACATCTTGACGGCGCGAATATTGCGCGTGGTGCGGTAATTGGTCCTTATGCGCGCCTGCGCCCGGGGGCGGTGGTTGGCGAAGAGGCGCATGTCGGTAATTTCGTTGAGCTTAAGGCGGCACATTTAGGGGCGCGCAGCAAAGCCAATCATCTGGCGTATCTCGGCGATGCGACGATTGGCGAGGATGTCAATATCGGCGCGGGCACAATCACTTGTAATTATGATGGTGTTAATAAACATAAAACCAATATCGAAGATCGTGCGTTTATCGGATCGAACAGTGCGTTGGTGGCGCCGTTGACGATTGGACATGATGCGACGGTTGGCGCAGGAAGTACACTAAGTGAAGACGTCGAGCCGGCATCGTTGACGTTTACGCGCGCGCGGCCGACAGTCAAGCAGGGCTGGCAGAAGCCAGGAAAAAAGGAATGAATGATGTGCGGAATTGTCGGAGCGGTCGGTAAAAATAATATTGTGCCTGTATTGCTTGATGGCATTGCTCGCCTCGAATATCGCGGCTACGATTCAACCGGCCTTGCCGTGGTGCATGAGAAGGGTATGCTCGAACGCTTAGTGAGTATGGCGCGCGTTACCGATCTGGCGCAACAGGCACAATCGCGGAACTTGGCTGCCAACACCGGTATTTCACATACGCGTTGGGCAACGCATGGCAAACCGTGTGAAACCAACGCTCATCCGCATACATCGCACAATGAAATTGCGCTGGTACACAACGGTATTATCGAAAACTATGAAGCTTTGCGTTGCCAACTCGAAGAAAACGGCTATACGTTTATAACGCAAACCGATACCGAAGTAATTGCACATTTGATTCACCGTTATTGGCATGGCAATGCGCATGGCGATTTATTACGGGCGGTACAAGCGGCTACTCGCGAGCTCAATGGCGCATATGCGATCGCCGTGATCAGCGCACGCGAACCGGGCAGATTGGTCGGCGCGCGTTCCGGCAGCCCGTTGGTTGTCGGCAGGCACGATAAAGACGTTTATGTCGCATCGGACGCGGCGGCGCTGATATCGGTGACGCGTGAAATTGCTTATCTTGAAGAAGGCGATGTTGTGGATCTGCGCTTGGGCCATATTGATTGTTATGATATTTACGAACAAAGCGTGGCGCGCTCTTTTTTGCCGGTGGCGTCAGGCAATACCGCAGTGGAACTTGGTTCGTATCGTCATTTTATGCAGAAGGAGATTTTCGAGCAGCCGCGGGCGATTGCCGATACGCTCGAAGGCGTTGATGCCATTACACCGGAACTGTTCGGCGATTCTGCGCAACAGATATTTACAGACATTGACAGCGTGCTCATCCTTGCTTGCGGTACGAGCCATTACGCCGGGCAGGTTGCCAAACAATGGCTGGAATCGCTGGCGTATTTGCCGTGCCAAGTGGAGATTGCCAGCGAATATCGTTACCGTGACAGCGTGCCCAATCCCAATGCGCTGGTGATTGTTGTGTCGCAGTCGGGTGAAACGGCCGATACCTTGGCGGCGCTTAAGCACGCCAAAGCGCTTGGCCATATTCATACATTGTCGATCTGTAATGTCGCGACCAGCGCAATGGTGCGGCAAACCGAATTATCCTATCTGACACGGGCTGGCATTGAAGTCGGCGTGGCCTCGACAAAGGCATTTACCACACAGCTTGTTGCATTGTTTTTGCTGGCGCTGACCTTGGCAAAGTTGCGTGAGCGCTTAAGCGAGGAAGAGGAAGCCTATTGGCTGCGCACGTTGAGACATCTGCCCGTTGCGATGCAGGCGGCGTTGGCGCTGGAGCCGCAAGTGATCGCTTGGGCGGAAGCGTTCAGCAATAAAGACCACGCGCTTTTCCTCGGACGTGGATTGCATTTTCCGATTGCGCAGGAAGGCGCGCTGAAACTCAAAGAGATTTCGTATATTCATGCCGAAGCTTATCCGGCGGGTGAATTAAAGCATGGGCCGCTGGCGCTTGTTGATGCCGAAATGCCGGTTGTGGCGATTGCGCCCAATAACGCGCTTTTGGAAAAACTCAAGTCCAATTTACAGGAAGTGCGCGCGCGTGGCGCCGAGCTTTATGTGGTCGCTGATCTTGACAGCCATATCACGCCGGACAGCGGCATGCATGTCTTGCGCGTGCCCGAACACGCCAGCCTGATTTCACCGATCATTCACGCAGCACCGTTGCAGTTGCTTGCGTATCATACTGCCGTGATTCGCGGTACCGACGTCGATAAACCGCGTAATCTGGCGAAAAGTGTGACGGTTGAATGACGCCGAGCGCGATATAGGTGAACGTACGTCGGCATTTTTTTCATCAGCTGCGGGTGGCTCAAGGTTGTGTGTGTGGTTGCGGTTTTTGTGTTTGATAATACAGCCACATTTTTTTGAATAGATCACCGGGCTTGCCGTGCCCCACCGGCTTGCCGTCAAGCAACGTAACCGCCAGCACTTCTTTGCCAGACGAAGTCAGCCAGAGCTCGTCGGCGCATTCTACTTCGGTGCGGGTAATCGGACGTTGTTCTACAGGGATATCGAGCGCTGCGGCAAATCCGAGTACGGCGTCTAAAGAAACGCCCGGCAAAATGTATTGGTCTTCGGGCGGCGCGAGGATGGCTCCGTTTTTGACGGCCAGCACATTGGCGGACGAGCCTTCCGTGAGATAACCGTCGCGGAACAAGATCGTTTCCGTTGCATCCGCTTCCGCGGAAATCTGACGCAGTAGGACGTTACCCAAAAGCGAAATCGATTTAATGTTGCAGCGATGCCAGCGAAAGTCTTCCGAAGAAACGCACGCGACACCGTGCGCGATTTCTTCTTGAGTCGGCGACTTTAAGGGAACGGCCATCATGAATACAGTGGGTTCGGTATTTTTGGGGAAAGCGTGATCGCGCGGTGCAACACCGCGTGTAATCTGTAGGTAAACGGCCTGTTGATCAAAATCAGCGTGGTCAATCATTTCCTGGAAAAGCAAAACCCATTCCGATAGTGTTTTCGGATTGCGGATACGAGTGGCTGCCAAACTATTTTCCAGTCGTTGTAGGTGCTCTTTCATCCGGAACGGTTGGCGATGAAAAACGGGCACAACCTCGTAAACGCCGTCTCCAAAAATGAAGCCGCGATCGAGAACGGGAATTTTTGCCTGTGCCAGAGGGAGAAATTCGCCATTTAAATACACGATGGGGTCTTGCACCATGATTTTTATTTTCCCAGACACTTTTATTGAAGCCACAGACGAACGGCATCCCAAGTACGACGGAAGAAGCCGCCGGGGGGCACATCATTGAGTGCCGTCAAAGGTAAATCGGTAATAATCTTGCCATCAAACAACAGTTGGATCTTGCCGACGACTTGCTCTTTTTGCACTGGAGCCGCCAAAGGTACCCGGGCTTCTATTTTCGACTGAAGTTTGTCGCTCTGCCCTTTGGGCACAGACAAATAAGCGGGCCTGGCGAGGCCGACATGGACTTCCGGCGCACTGCCTTTCCAGACACGGATTTGTGAAACCGGTTGCCCGGTCGGAAAAATCTGCACAACATCGAAAGCCTGGTAGCCCCAGTTCAATAACTTCTGGTTTTCCGTCGCGCGCGCTGTATCGGACGCAGCACCCATGACGACAGAGAGCAAGCGTCGTTCACCGCGTTTGGCAGAAGCGATTAGGCACCAACCTGCACTGTCGGTATAGCCGGTTTTAACGCCATCCACGTAAGGGTCGGTTTTCAGTAGGCGGTTGCGATTTTGTTGCGTGATTTTGTTGTAGGTATATTCTTGTTGTGCGTAAAGCGGGTAATGCTCGGGGAAATCGTTGATGACCGCAACGGCCAGCTTTGCCATATCCGCAGCGGTCGAATAGTGTTGCGGATCGGGCAGGCCGGTACTGTTGACAAAATGTGTTTTGGCCATCCCCAGTTTTTTTGCCTGCTCGTTCATCAGCGCGGCGAATGCCGTTTCATCACCGGCCAACAGCTCGGCCAAAGCAATAGAGGCATCGTTGCCGGATTGAATGATCATGCCGTGCAACAACTCATCTACGGAAACGGGCACACGCGGATCGGCGAACATTCTCGAACCGATCGCACTTTTTGCGTATTCGGAAATTTTTACCTTTTGCTCTAACAGGATCGTTTTATCGCGTAACGCCGAAAAAGTCAGATATGCGGTCATCAGTTTGGTTAGCGATGCCGGTTCGCGCGGCTCGTCGCTGTTTTTGGCGAGCAATATCTGATCGCTGGCAACATCGACGAGGAGGTACGAAGTTGCTTCTATCGCGGGCGCAGGGAGTGTTGCCGGAATCGGCGGCGTGGTGGGTTGAGCAAAAACGGCGCAGGAAAAAACGCTGAAAACGATAACAAGAAAACGCAACATAATCGGCCTAGTAAAAAAATAACATTATAAAGATATCGGCCATGCTCGAATACAGCGCTGGCGGACGGCGGCAAAAAACGTGTTTTGCTGTCGGTCTTTGCTTATCATGTACGGGCAATGGGGCAAAAGGATGACAATTTTCCGACGCATCCGGGATGCGATGGTGTACCATGCAAAACGAAGTGTCATGATACCGCTTTTCTACGGAGAAAATGATGTTGCCTGATAAGCAAAAACAAGCCGCCGCTGAAGCGGCATTGCGCTATATTGAAGACGATGCTTGGCTCGGTATTGGCACGGGAAGCACGGTGGAGTATTTCATTGAAGCGCTGGCGGAAAAGCGCAAAAATTCCATTCGTGGCGCAGTATCCAGTTCAGAGCGTACCACGGCGCTATTGAAAAAGTACCATATCGGCATTGAAGAGCTGAACAATATCGATACGTTGCCGGTGTATATTGATGGTGCTGACGAAGTGACCGAGCACGGTGCGATGATCAAAGGCGGTGGTGGTGCGTTGACCCGCGAAAAAGTTATCGGACAGGCCGCACGTAAGTTCGTATGCGTTGTTGACCAATCGAAACTGGTGCCTGTATTGGGTGAATTTCCGTTGCCGGTGGAAGTGATTCCGATGGCGCGCAGTTTTGTCGCGCGCGAATTGACGCGGCTTGGCGGGCAACCGAGTTGGCGCGCTGGTTTCATCACCGATAACGGCAACGCAATTCTCGATGTGCGTGGACTGAATTTGATCAACCCCGTGGAAACAGAGGGCGCCATCAATCAGATTCCGGGTGTCGTGACCGCAGGTATTTTCGCTCAACGAGGCGCCGATGTGATTCTGGTTGGCGGTGGCGAGGATGTCAAAATACTGACGCCCGGGCGTTGAGCTGGGGTGCCAATTGGAAAAAAACGGGGCGCAGTGGTAACATCCGGCTTGCTTTTTAAAAGCACGGGCCTCTAGCTCATGCATGGTTAGAGCAGCGGACTTAGCGGCAGCGCCTAAACGGTCAATCGCATGGCGCCGCTTTTGGGTTGCGGCAAGGTAAGTTCACTCTGCGTTGCCGTAGAATCGCTCAAATTCGGGGAACCCTCTGTATTAAAAACGTGGCAATCCCGAGCCAAGCCTGCGTTTTGCGCGGGAAGGTGTAGAGACTGTACGGGCGAGTCGTAAAGACAAGAGACAGTCCAGACCACAAACTCGAAAGGGGCGGTGAAAACCGTAGTGGGACGCATAATCCGTTGGTGCTGGGTTCGACTCCCAGGGGGCCCACCATTCTTTAAGCATGGTTTATGCTTTTGCGCAGCCTTGCCTGCTCAGGGATAAAATAGCTGATCAAGTCATTAAAATTCCATAAAGGCGGCATATGAGGTATAATTACGCAACGGAGGCTAGTTATTACTAGATAGACATAACATGTCAGAGATCAACAATATTCTGAACATCACAACCGATATAGCGAATTGTCCGATTGATACCATCGTTGACGATAAAGGTCAGGTGCGGCCAAATACGTCATCCCCGGAGATGGCGCGTGTTTTTGATGCGGTTTCTCGCTATTTTGCTTTGTTTTCGGATCCCACAAGAATGAAAATTTTGCATTTTGCCTGTCAGAAAAAGCGTTCGGTAACCGATATTGTCGAAGCAACTCAGGCGACGCAAACCAACGTTTCTCGCCACTTGGCATTGTTGCATCAGGCGGGGCTCGTCAATCGTAAGCGGGAGGGTAAGCGAGTTTTGTATTGGACGCGCGATCCTGAACAGATAAAAACCATTTGCCATACTTGTGCGCATCTCATTCATAAAATCAAAAGCGAGGGTACGCTGCAACAGGAATGGTTGGACGGCATACGGTTATCGGCAGAAGAAGATATTCGCGTATTGGCATAAAGACAGCGGCGCTTTTCCTTTTTTGAACGCAGGTGAATCACTTTGGCGTAATTGTTTTTTTAAAGGCCGTGTTCGATAAAAACTTTGGCCGAGATACGGAAGTTTCGGTATGATATTTCTTTAGATCCTGCAATCATTGGGGTAAACAATGAAAACGATCGGCGATAAACTGGAAACTTTTGAAGTTGTGGGTGTAAAACCCGGATTTACGCAACCGGAAGAAAACGAGATATCGGCTTTTGCGCCGATCAATGAAAAGTCTTTTTCCGGCAAATGGAAAGTGATTTATTTTTATCCCAAAGATTTTACCATTGTTTGCCCGACGGAAATTGTTGCTTTTAACAAGCTGGTAAGAGAGTTTTCAGATCGCAATACCATGCTGATTGGCGGTTCTTCCGACAACGAATACGTCAAGCTCGCTTGGCGACGCGATCACCCCGATCTGAATAAGCTTACGCATTGGCAGTTTGCCGATACAACGGGTTCGTTAATTGACCAATTGGGTGTGCGTGATCCGAAAACAGGTGTTGCGTTTCGGGCAACGTTTATTATCAACCCCTTCAATATCATTCAGCATGTTTCAGCGAACAATCTTGATGTCGGGCGCA
Organism: Betaproteobacteria bacterium UBA931; assembly: GCA_002293615.1. Classification (GTDB taxonomy): domain Bacteria; phylum Pseudomonadota; class Gammaproteobacteria; order Burkholderiales; family Casimicrobiaceae; genus UBA931. The sequence goes on from DBDN01000086.1 coordinate 43,684, forward strand.
ACCCGGATGAAACGCTGCGCATTCTTGACGCACTGCAAACCGGCGCGCTGTGCGTGTGCAACCGAGACATTGGCGACCCGATACCGGACGAAATGCTGATACGTTGATNNATTGCCGCATACCGGGCAATCAGGATTTTTGTGGATGCGGATCGTATGCCATCGCGCAGCGAGCGCGTCCATGACCAACAAGCGTCCGACCATGCTCTCCCCGATGCCGCCGAGCAATTTCAACGCTTCACTTGCTTGTAAAGCGCCGATGATGCCGACAGCAGGCGCAAAAACACCCATTGTCGCGCAACGTACATCTTCGATAACCTCGCTTTCGGCAAAAAGACAGTGATAGCAGGGCGATGTGGTCGTACGCGTATCGAAAATGCTGACCTGCCCGTCAAAACGCATAACCGCTCCGGAAACCAGTGGCACTTTTGCGGCGACGCAGGCGCGGTTTACGGCATGGCGAGTCGCATAATTATCACTGCAATCGAGGACAACGCTGGCGTTTTGCACGAGGTCTGTCAGCGAAGGCAAATCAAGCCGCACATCGTGTGTATGAATTTTAATATCGGGGTTGATGGTGTTAAGGCGATGCTTGGCCGCAAGCACTTTACGTCGGCCGACGTCACCCATTGCGTAGAGTGTCTGCCGTTGTAGATTAGTCAGGTCGACTTCGTCGCAGTCGCATAAAGTTAATGTACCAACACCGGATGATGCCAGAAATTGCGACGCGGGCGAGCCCAATCCGCCGATACCGACCACGACCGCATGGCCGGCAAGCCAGCGCGCCTGCACTTCGGGACCGACTTGCGGCAGCAGAAGGTGACGGCTGTAACGGAGCATTTGTTGATCGTTCATAGTGATTGGCGAGACGGAAATATCCATCAAAGTTTTGCTGCGCTACAATGCGCTTCCTTATTATCTCGAATTGAGACAGCAGTGCCGCATTATACCCGTAGCGATTTTGATTTTGATTTGCCTCAGGAACTGATTGCGCAGTATCCGACGCCGACGCGGACGGAAAGCCGCTTGTTGCAGATTACGCCTGGGCGAACGCCATTGTTTCATGATAAAACTTTCTCGGATCTTCTGGCGCTGGTTAATTCGAATGATCTCTTGGTGTTTAATGATACACGAGTGATCAAAGCACGTTTTTTTGGGCGTAAAACAAGCGGTGGGCGTGTGGAGTTGCTTATTGAACGTATTGTCGGCGATCACGAAGCGCTGGCACAGCTTCGGGCATCGCATGCGCCTGTCATCGATACAACGATTACGCCGGAAAGCGATGGAAATGTTCAGCTTGTGGTGCTGGGGCGGGAGAATCGTTTTTTCCGGCTACGCTTTGACGGTGTTGATAATATTGTTTCCTGGCTGGACAAAATCGGCCAAATGCCATTGCCGCCCTATATCAAACGATCGGCGAAAGGCTTTGATGAATCGCGGTATCAGACGGTTTATGCGCGGGTTCCCGGTGCGGTCGCGGCGCCGACCGCGGGGCTCCATTTTGACCGGCCGTTTTTGGATCGGTTGCGCGATCAAGGCGTCGGCTTGGCGTATGTGACGCTGCATGTCGGCGCCGGAACATTTCAGCCGGTGCAGGTTGAGGATTTGCGCGAACATGTGATGCATCGAGAAAGCTTCGATATTCCGCAGGTAACGATCGATGCTGTGGCCGAAACACGGCGGCGCGGTGGCCGTATTGTTGCGGTGGGGACTACAAGTTTACGAGCTTTGGAGGCAGCATCTGATGAAAGTGGTCACTTACGTTCGGGGTGGGCGGAAACGGCACTGTTTATCACGCCCGGCTATCGGTTTAAAACGGCAGATTGCCTGATCACGAATTTTCATTTGCCCGGCTCCACGTTATTGATGCTGGTTTCGGCATTCTCAGGGTATGAAACGATTCGTTCGGCGTATGCGCACGCGGTAAAAGCGCGTTATCGTTTTTTCAGCTATGGTGATGCGATGTTATTGGAGCGGTCATGAGTCTTTCTTTTGAAGTTTTGTCCCGAAGCGGCACGGCGCGGCGTGGGCGCATACGGTTGACGCATGGCATTGTCGAAACGCCGATATTCATGCCGGTCGGGACGTACGGTGCAGTCAAGGCGATGACGCCCGATGAGTTGCTGGAAAATGGTGCACAGATTATTTTGGGGAATACATTCCATCTTTGGCTGCGTCCTGGTATGGAAGTGATTTCGGCGCATCACGGCCTGCATCGCTTCATGAACTGGCCCAAACCGATATTGACAGATTCCGGCGGTTTTCAGGTATTTAGCTTGGGCGCGTTGCGTAAAATACGCGAAGACGGGGTGATGTTTTCATCGCCGGTTAATGGCGATAAGCTGTTGTTGACGCCGGAGACGTCGATGGCGGTTCAAACTGCGCTCGATTCTGATATTGTCATGGCGTTTGATGAGTGTACGCCTTATCCGGCGACACGCGACGAAGCGGCTGATTCGATGGCGTTGTCCATGCGTTGGGCGCAGCGGTCAAAAGACGAATTTATTGCGCTGAATAATCGCAATGCGTTGTTCGGCATTGTGCAAGGCGGGATGTACGAGGATTTGCGCGAAGAGTCGATTCAGACGCTGGCTGAAGCGGGTTTTCACGGCTATGCCATCGGCGGATTATCTGTTGGCGAACCGAAAGAGGAAATGCTGCGGCTCTTAAATTATGTGGCGCCTCGCCTGCCTAATGATAAGCCACGCTACTTGATGGGCGTCGGGACGCCGGAGGATTTGGTTGCCGGTGTAGCAGCGGGTATTGATATGTTCGACTGCGTCATGCCGACACGTCACGCCCGCAATGGTTGGCTGTTTACCCGTTTCGGCGATATTAAAATCCGTAATGCTCGTTATCGTTTTGATACAATGCCGATTGACGAAACCTGCACATGCATGACCTGTCGTCACTATACGCGCAGTTATCTGCATCATTTGCAGAAGGTCAATGAAATCCTTGGGGCGCGTTTGGCGACGATACACAATCTGCACTACTATCTCGACTTGATGCAGCGAATGCGTGATGCGATTGCTGCAGACGGCTTTTCTGCATTTGTGGCGCAATTTCAGCGTGAGCGAGCGATGTTGGCACAGTAAGCTTTTCTTTTACGGTACAGGCATGCCCACTTTTGTCATGGCGGTCAGTTGCTTACCAATGTGCTTGGGTAAGCCTGTATCTGCAATACGACACAGTACCGGTAAAACGCATAAAATTTTTGCAAAAGTCTTGCATGCGCTCCTGATCACATGTTCCAATGTAATCGTTGTGGCGGCTTGTATTACAACAGGCGTTCCACAGTGTTTTAGTGGCGCATAAAAAGCGTGTTTTTATGAAATTCTTCTGGAGAATCCTTATGAAAGTATTGGTCTCAGCAGTTGCAATGGCGGTTGCTTTTACCGTGGCCGGTGCGGCGCAAGCGCAGTCGCCTGATTCAAAATTTGTCGTGAAGCTCGGTATTGCCAATGTTGTGCCGAAATCGGACAACGGTACGCTGGCTAATGGCGCATTTAAGACGGATATTGGTTCCAGTGCTCGCCCGTCGATCACTTTTGAATACATGATTACGCCAAACATCGGCGTTGAAGTATTGGGCGCATGGCCGTTTCGCAATGAGGTCAAACTCAACGGTGCTGAATCGGCAGACGTCAGTGTATTACCGCCGACAGTTAGCCTGCAGTACCATTTCCTCCCGGAAAGAACCGTTTCTCCATTTGTGGGCGTTGGTGTGAACTATACGTTCATCTATGATGAAAAGGAAAAGGGACCAATCGCCGGTAACGATCTTGATGTTAAGAACTCGTGGGGTTTTGCGGCACACTTCGGTGTTGATATTAATTTCAATAAAAATTGGGTTGCTACGGTTGATGGTCGCTGGATTCAAATGAGACCCGATGTCGAAGTTGGCGGCGCCAAAATCGGTGAGGCGAAAATCGACCCATGGGTATGGGGCGCATCGCTTGGCTACAGATTCTAATATTTATTTTTGTTCATCGATCACTTTAACAATACCCCGTCTGATGGCGGGGTATTTTTTATGAGCTGTGCTTTGTGATGAAATTCTGCGGGCTGCGTTTTTATTCCGACAACCCGTCTTCGTTTTTCAAGGGCGGGGCGTTGATTGTAAGCCATATTGCCAGTCATATGGTCTGACTGAAAGTATGATTGCTTGTGTTGAATGGCGACTGAAAATATGACTGCTCCGGCCATTAAAGACGGGTCAGAAGATAAACAACGGATAATAGCAATACAAAAATAATCAGAACAAGAATACGGCGTTGTCGCACCTGGCTTTGTCGCAGACGCTCCACAGCGCGAATAAGATCGTTATTCTGTTGCGTCAGATGACGCATAAGGTCGGCGGTATCCTGAAAGTCACGGTGCAATGCCTGAATTTCGCCGCGGTGTTCGCGGATCAGCTTTTCCATTTGCCTGAGTTGTTCCGATTCGTTGCCGTCGGTAAACATTTCGTCGGGAATATCGGCGGGCGCTTTATCTTTGCGCGTACGCAAAAAAAGATTTTGTGCGCCCTCTACAAGCTTCGGCGCATTCTCGATGACCTGCTTCCAGGGAATTGCGGTGATAACGATTTGCCAAGGAAAAGCCATAAGAATCCTGACTACAACAGAATGAACAGGAAGGTATAATGCCTGAAAAAAAATTACAAGGCAAAGATGTCGCTATTGCCCGGCGGGGTTCATTTTCCAACGCTTCTGTAAGTACTGATAAAATCCTGATTTATTTGAGGGGCGATAATGAACAAGAAAGTCATTCACAGCAATGATGCGCCTGCCGCGCTGGGGCCTTATTCGCAAGCGATTGCAGTCGGTAATACGGTATACCTTTCGGGACAACTGGGCGTTGATCCGATAACCGGTACGCTGGCAAATGGTATTGATGCGCAGACGCATCAGGCGTTCAAAAATTTACGGGCGGTGGCAAAAGCGGCGGGCGGTGGCCTTGATGGTTTCGTCAAACTGACCATTTTGCTGGTTGATCTTAATGATTTTGCGCAAGTCAATGAAATCATGACGGGCTATTTCAAAGAACCTTATCCGGCGCGCGCGACGTATCAGGTCGCGGCGTTGCCTAAGGAAGCGGCAATAGAAATCGAGGCGATTCTTTTTTTGGATATATAGTGCAACCATGGACTGCGATTAATTCGCTATGGCAAAAAAAGAAACGAAGAATAAACAGGCAACGTCGAAAAAAACGACATTGGCGATGCGGTTTGCTCGTCTGGGTATTCATCGTGACGATGATTTGATCCTGCATTTACCTTTGCGGTATGAAGATTACACCAAGTTGACGCCATTGGCGCAGCTGCAGGCGGGGATAACGGTATGCAGCGAAGGTGTTGTCGTGCATAGCGAAATACAATACCGGCCGCGCCGGCAATGGGTGTGTGTCATAGAAGATGGCGCTTCGATATTAACGCTGCGTTTTTTCACTTTTTATCCAAGTCAGCAAAAGGCATTGGCGCCTGGCAAGCGTATCCGCGTTTTCGGTGCAGTGCGGGAGGGCCATTATGGTTTGGAAATCGTGCATCCGAAAACGATGGTTGTGCACGAAAATACTGAATTGTCGGAAAGGTTAACGCCTGTTTATCCAACGACATCAGGTTTAACACAAGAAGCGCTCACGCGCCATATTCATCGTGCGCTGAATAATGCAACGTTATTATACGATCTGCTGCCGGAAGATCTGCGCATACAGGAGCAGCTTTGGCCTTGGGCGCGCACGATTCGCTTTTTGCATCAGCCACCACGCTTAACCGGACAGGAACTCGATGCGTTGACCGAACGCAATCACCCTACCTGGCGGCGTATTAAATTTGATGAGCTTTTGGCGCAACAATTATCGCTTAAGCGATATCGAAAACAGCGGGCGCTACGTAAGGCGACGCTGTTATCCGGCAGGGGTTCATTGACATCGGCGCTACTCAAGAAACTATCGTTTACTTTGACCGATGCGCAACAAAGGGTTTGGCGTGAAATTGAAAATGATCTGGCACAACCTGTTCCGATGCATCGCTTGCTTCAGGGCGATGTTGGCTCTGGAAAAACGGTAATCGCGGTACTTGCGGCATTACGCGCCGTTGAACATGGCAAACAGACGGTATTGATGGCGCCGACGGAAATACTTGCTGAGCAGCATTATCGGAAACTGTCGGCATGGCTTGCCGATATGCCGATTCAACTGGTCTGGTTATCTGGCGGTATGTCGGGCGTTACACACCGGCAGGCACTAAAGGCAATGGCGGACGGTACGCCATTGCTGGCGGTGGGAACACACGCGCTTTTCCAGCGGGATGTAGCGTTGCCTCATCTGGTGCTGGCGATTGTCGATGAACAACATCGTTTCGGTGTTGCTCAAAGGTTGGCGTTACGTGATAAAAAGCACAAAACCAAAGGCAATGATGATGACGAAGTGCATCAACTGATGATGAGCGCGACACCGATACCGCGTACGCTGGCGATGAGTTTTTATGCCGACCTTGATGTTTCTGTGATCGATCAATTGCCGCCGGGGCGAACGCCTGTGGTAACGCGTTTAGTCAACCAACAGAGACGCGAAGAAATCATTGCGCATGTCGGTAAGCGTTGCGCCGAGGGCGCGCAGACATATTGGGTATGCCCGTTGGTCGAGGAGTCGGAAAAGCTGGATTTACTTGCCGCGCACACCTTGTATGAAGAGCTACGCGAAACTTTTTCCGGGAGTAATCAATATCAGGACGAGACATTTCCCCAATTAACGGTCGGCCTTCTTCATGGCCGGATGAAAAGCGCCGAAAAAACGGAAATTATGGAAGCGTTTATTCGCGGCGAGATTCAGATATTGGTTTCAACCACGGTGATTGAAGTCGGTGTTGATGTGGCCAACGCGACAACGATGGTGGTTGAGCACGCGGAACGCTTTGGCTTGGCGCAATTACATCAGTTACGCGGGCGGGTCGGGCGCAGCGAGCGGGAAAGTCAGTGTATTTTGCTTTTTGAAGTGCCGCTTGGCGAAACAGCGAAAGCGCGGCTCAAAGCAATTTATGAGAGCAATGACGGATTTGCGATTGCCCAAGAGGATTTACGTATTCGCGGCCCGGGCGAATTGCTCGGTGCCCGCCAGTCCGGCACCCCGCTTTTGCGTTTTGCCGATCTGGATCATGATGAAAATATTCTTGAGCGTGCCAGCGCTGTTGCCAATCAAATTTTGGGATTACCGGAAGGTGAAACGATTGCCGAAAAAATCATCAACCGATGGCTGGGTGATAAAGTGGAGTTTTTTAAAGCGTAGTATGAACGCAATATCATTTAAAGGGTTGGGTTTTAACGCGGTTTTAGAAAGGCAGCTTGATGTCAGGCGCAATAATTTTTATTTGAACTGAAAAATCCTGTTGAATCTTTTTAAGAATTTTTTCGTTATTTGCCTCAAAACGCAATACGATGGTTGGTGTTGTGTTAGACGCGCGGGCAAGGCCAAATCCATCTTGATATTCAACGCGCACGCCGTCAATATGAATAACCTCTTGGGCATCAGGAAATTTCGCTTCTTTTTGCAAACGAGCAATGATTTCATGTTGCTCGCCTTCGTGCACACAAGGAATCGCGAGTTCCGGTGTGGCGATACTGTTGGGCAAGGCATTTAATACACTTGCCGCATCTTCATGCTGTGAGAGGATCTCCAAGAGCCGCGCGCCGGCATAAAGGCCATCGTCAAAGCCGTACCAGCGCTCGCCGAAAAAAGTGTGCCCACTCATTTCTCCGGCAAGTTGCGCGCCGGTTTCTTTCATTTTGGCTTTAATGAGCGAATGACCTGTTTTCCACATCAGCGGCGTGCCACCATGTTCACGGATCCACGGCGCCAGCAGGCGCGTGGATTTGATGTCGTAAATAATCGTTGCGCGTGGCACGCGTTTTAGCGCATCGGCGGCAAAGAGCATGAGTTGGCGATCGGGGTAGATGATATTGCCGTTTGGTGTGACGACACCAAGGCGATCGCCATCGCCATCGAAAGCAAGGCCAAGCTCGGCATGATTATCTTTAAGTTGTGTGATAAGCGCTTGCAGATTTTTCGGTTGCGACGGATCGGGGTGATGGTTGGGAAACATGCCGTCGACTTCACAGAATAACGATGTAACCGAGCACCCCAGTGCCCGATAAAGTTTTGGCGCAAATGCTCCGGCAATGCCGTTGCCGGCATCGACCATAATATTCATCGGGCGTTTCAAGCAGATATCACTGACGATTCGTTCGATATACGCAGGGGCAATATCGTGCGTATGAATTTCACCTTTTATTTTGGTGCTGCACAATTCGTTTTTCTCAATGCGGTAACGTAATGCCTGAATGGCTTCGCCGGAGAGGGTTTCATCGGCGATGACCATTTTAAGGCCGTTATAGTCAGGCGGATTGTGGCTGCCGGTGATCATCACGCCGCAAAGCGTTTTGAGGTGTTGCGCGGCAAAATACACCATCGGCGTGGCGACCATGCCAAGATCGATCACGTTTATACCGGAAACGGTAATACCGTCAATCAATGCCGAGGCCAACATTGGTCCGGAAAGACGCCCATCGCGACCGACGGCAATTGTCGTGCAATGACGCTCTTTCGCGAGCGAGCCGAGCGCTTGCCCGATAACGCAGACGATTTCCGGCGACAATGTTTTGCCGACAATACCTCGGATATCGTAAGCCTTGAAAATCTCGGCGGGCAGATGGGGAGCAAGCATGGTGATTTATAAGTGTTTTTCGAAAAAAGAAAGCACACGGCGTGGCATCCAGGCATGTTCGGCACGGGCGTGGGTTGGGAAGCCTGCATGTCCTCCTTGCGATGGGCGCTCAAGGGTAACCTTCGCGCTGATTTCTTGTTCGGTCGGCAAAGTGGTTTCCGGAACCATCGGGTCGTTACGCGCATTCAGTACTAAGGTGGGAATATTGATTTTTGCCAGCCATGGGCGTGGTGATGCTTTTTGCCAGTAATCATGGTGGTCAATAAACCCGTGTATCGGCGCGGTGAAATAATCATCGAACTCACTTAAGGTGCGTACGGCGCTCAGCCTAATGACGTCAATCTTTTTCTCCGGGTGGTTCTGTCCGAGCTGTATCGCCTTGGGCTTTAATGTAGCGAGAAAATTTTTGGTATAGAGATAACCGTGAATACTATCCAGCGCTTTTCCGCACGAAGGCAGGTCAAGCGGCGTCGAAATGGCGGCGGCGGCTTTGAGCAAGACAGATTCATTGTTGCGCCCCAGCCAGTTGACGAGTGCCGAACCGCCCAGCGAAACACCCAAAGCAAATATTGGTGTTTGCGGTGAGACACGAGAAGAAATAGCGTGAAGCATGTCGTTAACATCGGCATAGTCGCCCATGTGGTAAGCGCGGGCGCCGCGGTTGAGTTCGCCGCTGCATCCGCGATAATGCGGGACAACGCCGCGCCAGCCGCGTTGCTCGATGGCGGACATCATTGCGCATGCGTAATGTGAGCGAGAGTTTCCTTCCAGACCGTGGAAAAGAATGATCAGCGGCGTATCGGGGGCGACTTTTTCATGGTTGTTTAACCAGTCGAAATCCCAGAAATCGCCGTCCGGCGTATCGACGCGCTCGCGGTGGTATTTAACGCGCGCGGGGGGTTGAATGATTGCCGGCCAGATCGTTTGCATATGCGCGCCGACCAGCCAGCGCGGCGCGACATAATCCGATGCGATGATACGTCCGTGTTCAGCCATTGATGGTGTTTTTATATGTGCTGCACCTGTGCGGCACGCGCGACGCGTTTTAAATATGTTTCTCTGACCAACGCGGTATCGTCAAGGAAATGTGCCAACTCGTTCATGCGTAGCGCCTGCGGCCCATCAACCAGCGCTTTTTCCGGGAATGGATGAAAATCAACCAATACCATATTGGCTCCGGCGATAATTCCTTGCGCGGTGGCATGGAATACATCGAGCAAACCATCCGGCGCCATTGCCCGTGTGCCTACCGAGTGCGACGGATCGATGCACACCGGCATTCTCGTCAATCGTTTGACGGCAGGAACGTGCGCAAAGTCAACAAAATTACGGTGCGGGTCGCCCATATTGGTTTTCATACCGCGTAAGCAAAAGATAACTTTTCGATTGCCTTCCGAGGCCAGATATTCGGCAGCGTTTAGCGATTCGTCGAGTGTGATGCCGAATCCGCGCTTGATTAATACCGGAAATTCTTTTTGTCGCCCGACAAATTTCAACAACTCAAAATTTTGTGTATTGCGCGTGCCGATTTGCAACATGACGCCGGTGGCGTTACCGGTATCTTTCAACGCATGGTGAATCTCATCAATATGCGATTCGTGGGTGATTTCCATTGCCACAACTTTGATGCCGTATTTGCCCGCCAGTTCGAAAACGTAAGGCAGGCACTCTTTGCCATAGCCCTGAAAAGCATACGGGCTGGTGCGTGGCTTGTAGGCACCCATGCGCGTACAGGTTTGGCCATGTGCCTGCAATGAGCGCATCATCGCTTCGACCGATTCGCGCGAATCAACCGCGCATAACCCGGCAAAAATGTGAAAAGTATCCTGTCCGAAACACACGCCGTTGTACTCAAACGAGGTGGCGCGCCTGTCATCGATTTGGTGTCGTCCCAAAATTCGGTACGGTTCGGAGATGCGGACGATGCGCTCCACGCCTGGGAACTGTCGCACGACATCGGGATTCAGCGCGGCGGTATTACCGATCAGATAAATTTCGGTCAGTGTGACTTCGGTACCGATTTCACGGTGGACGCGATGTTTGATGCCGGTCAAATGATCAAGGCGATGGATCAATTCGCGGTAAACGCTGCTTTCCGGCGCAGTATTGGGCGCGAGGATAAGAATCATAAACAAAAATCCCTTTTAAAAAGTTGGTGAATTTTATCATGGCATACAAAGAAAAGCGGTCAAGCATATCAAGACTTGCTCCGCCCGGAACGATATTTGCCGCACTGTTTATTGCCACTTATAATCACAAACCTATGCCCCATCTTTATACGCTTGGTCTTAATCATACGACAGCGCCGCTGGAAATACGCGAAAAAGTTTCATTTTCGCCGGATATCCTCAGCCGTGCGCTGAGCGATCTGTTGGGCGGGCGCAAAGTACGGGAAGCGGCGATTTTATCGACATGCAACCGCACCGAGGTTTATTGTCGCGGCGGTGCACCGGAGGAAGTGGCAAGCTGGCTGGAAGGAACGCACCAATTGCGCCATAAATCGCTGGCGCCGCATCTTTATACGCTGCGGGGCAATGAGGCGGTAACGCATGCGTTTCGCGTTGCCTGCGGTTTGGACTCAATGGTGTTGGGCGAGCCGCAAATTCTCGGACAGATGAAGCAGGCGGTGCGCACAGCCGAAGCGGCCGGTACGTTGGGGTTGGTGTTGAATCGGCTGTTTCAGCATACCTTTGCCGTAGCCAAAGAAGTGCGTACGAATACGGATATCGGCAGTGCGTCCATTTCGATGGCGGCCGCGGCAGTGAAATTGGCGGAGCGGATTTTTCCGTCGATTGCCGAGCAAAACCTTTTACTGATTGGCGCAGGCGAAATGATCGAGCTTGCCGCGGCGCATTTTGCGGCGAGGCATCCGAAACAAATCGTTGTTGCCAACCGGACGTTGGAGCGTGGTCGCGATCTTGCCGATCGTTTGGGTGCTGAAGCGATCACATTAAACGAAATTCCCGATCATCTTGCCCGGTTTGACATGATTGTCACATGTACGGCATCCATGTTGCCGATTCTGGGCAAAGGCCTGGTTGAGCGCATTATCAAAAAACGCCGGCACGCGCCGATCTTTATGGTTGATCTTGCCGTGCCGCGCGATATCGAAAAAGAAGTCGGTGAGCTGGATGATGTGTTTTTATACAGCCTCGACGATTTATCCGAAATTATCCGAAGTAATTTACAAGTGCGACGCGAGGCGGTATTGCAAGCCGAAGCGATGGTCAACGCACAGGCAAGTCATTTCTTGCGCTGGCTTGAGGAGCGCTCTGTCGTACCGACCATCAATGCATTGCGCGAGCATCATGACGCTTTGCGTGTTAAAGAGCTTGAGAAAGCGCAAAAGCAACTTGCCAAAGGGGGAGATCCTTCGGAGGTACTTGAAGCGCTGGCGCGTGGGTTGACGAATAAATTTCTTCATGCGCCGTTGCAGGCGTTGCATGACGCGGGCAATGACGAGCGCACCGACCTCTCTGTTTTGTATCAGACGATTTACCGTTTACCGGATTACGAGCGGGAAGATTAGTTTTCAGATTGGTTTTTTGCGCCTGATGAATACGCAGGCAGCCGTTCGTTTTTCTTTTTTTATTTCCATTTATGAAACCATCGCTCAAACAGAAGCTCGAATATTTACAGCAAAGGCTTATCGGTATCGATCAGTTATTGGCGCAGCCGGATGCGATAAACGATATGGATCGGTTTCGCGATTTATCGAAAGAGCGTTCCGATATCGAGCCGGTGGTAGCGCTTTATCATCAATATAAGAAAGCCGAAGAGGATTGGCATACGGCGCGGGAATTGATGAATGATGCCTCGATNNTATGGAGGAGGAGGCACGCGAGGCGCAGGAACGGATGGGTCGGCAACTGGACGCGATTTTATTGGCGTTATTGCCTAAAGATACTGTGGATGATCGCAACGTTTTTCTGGAGGTTCGCGCGGGAACGGGCGGGGATGAATCAACGTTGTTTGCCGGCAATCTTTTCCGTATGTATTCGCGCTATGCGGAACGGCAACGCTGGAAAGTCGAGCTGGTTTCCGTATCCGAGTCCGAACTCGGCGGTTATAAAGAGGTGATCGCGCGTATTATCGGCGCCGGCGCTTTTGCACGTTTGAAATTTGAATCGGGCGGGCATCGCGTGCAGCGTGTTCCCGAAACTGAAGCGCAAGGACGTATTCACACTTCGGCGTGTACGGTCGCCGTTTTGCCGGAAGCCGACCCGATTACCGATATTGAAATCAACCCGGCCGATTTGCGCATCGACACCTTTCGCGCTTCGGGCGCGGGCGGACAGCACGTCAAC
>DBDN01000086.1:56753-84646 GCA_002293615.1 Betaproteobacteria bacterium UBA931
GCACAGGCGCTGGCAGTGCTGGCGTCACGTCTTTTGGAGCGCGAGCGCCAGGAACGTAACCGGAAAGAAGCGAGCATGCGCAAAAGTTTGATCGGTTCCGGCGATCGCAGCGAACGCATCCGTACTTATAACTTTCCGCAAGGGCGCGTCACCGATCATCGTATCAATCTGACGCTTTATAAAATCGAAGCGATCATGGACGGCGATCTTGATGAGNNCCAGGAATTTCAAGCGGAGCAACTCGCGGCGCTTTCCGATGAGTGACGGGGCGTGTATTGCCGAACTGCTCGGCAACAGCCATTTGCCGCGTCTGGAAGCGCGTATTCTTTTGGCGCATGTCCTCAATCAAGACATGGCATGGTTGCTGGCGCACGATGATGAAGCATTGAGCGCGGAGCAGTACAATGCTTACATGTGCCTGGTTCGGTGCCGCGCACTCGGCGAGCCGATCGCATATCTGGTTGGGCATAAAGAGTTTTGGGGCATGCGCTTGCGGGTTTCCCCTGTGGTATTGATTCCCCGTCCCGAAACGGAGACACTCGTGGAAAGAGCGTTGACGTTTCTTGCAACAACAAAAAAATGCGCCGCAAGAAAACAAACCGTGCTGGATCTCGGAACCGGTACCGGTGCGGTCGCATTGGCGCTGGCGCTTGAGCGTAAAGATATTTGGATTGACGCTGTGGATTTTTCGACGGAAGCGCTGGCGCTCATGTGCGAAAATGTGAAAACAATACTGGGCGAAGAACAAAGACAAATCATGCCGATTCATTCGCACTGGTTTTATAATCTGCCGCGTGTCCGTGCATACGATTTAATTGTCAGCAATCCTCCTTATATTGCCGAATCCGATCCCCACTTATCGGTTGGCGACGTCCGTNNTACGGTCAGGCGTGGACGGTCTTGATGATATCCGTGAGATTATTGTGACCGCGCCGATGTTTCTGAAAGCGGGCGGCGCTTTACTTTTCGAGCATGGCTATGATCAGGCGCATACCGTTAAGGCTTTATTGGTGGAGCAGGGTTTTCGCGACGTTGCGACAACCCGTGACCTTGCCGGAGTGGAGCGGGTCACGGGCGGAATATGGTGCCTAAGCGATCAATAACGTCCCTGCTGCTTATAAAGATAGTTGGTTAATTCCTGCTGTTGCATCGCCTGGCGGTATTGGATTTGATGCGCCACCCGAAGAATGGCACGCATGACGCGATAAACAATAATCGGATCTGTATCGAGCAACGATTCCAGATTACTGCGTTTTAGGCGAAGTACTTTGCATGGCTCCATAGCGACCAGCGAAGCATAGCGCTCGGTGCCGTCCATAAAGCCAAGTTCGCCCGCGAAATTCCCGGCGGCAATGGTATTGAGGATGGCCTGTTCCGGCGTGCCATGTTGTTTGACAATACCCAGCGTACCTTGCACCAGAATGTACAGGTGATCATCGGACGAACTCTCTTTTACGAGCACATCACCCTCCTGATAATCATGCAGGTCAATAAGAGGCGCCAATATACGACATTGATCTTCTGTTAATTCATAGGCCAGTTTGCTTTGCCTGAGAAGATTAAAAAGTTCATTTTCCATAGCCAAGTCCCGAACGGTCTAATAAAACATTACGAAGAGTACGCGTTTATATCCATGAAGCGATTTTCCGAAAGGTAGCCTATTCTGAACAATTTTTCTAGAAGTTCGGGCGTTTTCTTGCAGAAAAACTTATCGGAAGAACAAGATAACCGCATTAACCGTAAAGAGAAAATGGAAAAAGCCGATTTGAGATCGGCTTAATCAGGAAAGAAACAACTAATAATTTTCCACAGTCAGCATCCCAAAACGGATGGCTGAAATTGTGGAGGGAAAATCAAGTCAATAAAGTTTCGGCGGCAATTGCTGACTGCGAAGACGTTTATGATGGCGCTTGGCGGCGGCCGCTTTTTTGCGTTTACGCTCCGAGGTTGGTTTTTCGTAAAACTCGCGGGCGCGTAATTCGGTAAGCAAGCCGGTTTTTTCAATGGAACGCTTGAAGCGGCGCAATGCTGCTTCAAAAGGCTCATTTTCGCGGACTCGAACGCTGGGCATGTTGTCCTTTCCTGTTTTCTTAAAAAATCAAGTTTTGAAAAGCTGGCTATTATAGGATCGCTTGGGGAAAAAAGCAAAAGCCAAAACAGTCGTCATGGCGATGACATTGCGGATTGCTGAGCCACGCATAGTATTGAAAACCATGCAGGACCAGCCAACTTCGGCTATGATCAACGATCCTGATTTTTGAACACAGCTATGGAATTTTTGCAATTTTTGCTGAAAAATGCGGTATTGACGACGGTTTTTATCGTTTCCGGTGTTCTGCTTTTTATGTGGCCGATGATTCAGCGTCGTTTTTCGCCGGCAAAAGGAGTTTCGACACTGGAGGCAACGCGTCTGATTAATGCTGGAAGCATTGTTGTGCTGGATGTGCGCAGCGAGACCAATTATCTGGCCGGGCATTTAAACCGCGCCGTCAACATTCCGCTCGGACAGTTAAAAGCGCGGCTGAACGAGCTGGAAAAGAAATCGGCAAAAAATATTCTCGTCTATTGCGATCGCGGCCAGCGCAGCCTGGCGGCGGCGAAAATTCTCATGTCGCTGGGTAAAACCGTGCATAACTTGCAAGGCGGCATTGCCGCTTGGCGCGAGGCCAATTTGCCGGTGGAGCAGGGCGCGGATAAGCCTGAGGCAAAAACGGCGGAAAAGAAAAATGGCGGCAACAAAAAGCCCGCAAAGAAAAAGCCTGGCGACGGCAAAAAAACATCGCAAGTTAGCAGTATTGCCGAAATAAAAGCGAACGCTGCCGAAACACAGGCGATCGGTGAAAATCAGGAGAAAAAATAAATGGCGAACATAGTGATGTATTCGACAGCGGTTTGTCCATATTGCATGCGCGCGGAGCAATTGTTGAAAAGCAAGGGCGTATCCCGAATCGACAAGATTCTTATCGATCAATCGCCGGAAAAACGCGATGAGATGATAGAGAGAACCGGGAGAAGAACCGTGCCGCAGATCTTTATTGGTAACACGCATGTCGGCGGTTTTGACGATCTGGCAGCCCTTGATCGGGAAGGTAATTTAATGCCGCTTCTTGAGGCGGGGAACNNAATCAATATCAGTTGGGAAAAATTATTATGGTAGAGGGAAAAAATAGCGCAGGCGCTCAGGAAGAGAATATCACCGGGCAGATTGCAATTTTGAAAGTATATGTAAAGGATTTGTCGGTGGAAAACCCGGAAGCGCCGCAGGTTTTTCAGGCGGAGTCAATGCCCAGCGTTGAAATGAATATGCGTTCGGAGGCCAAGAATATTGGTGAGGGCACGTATGAGAGCATATTGACAGTAACGTTGAAATTCAAGAGCGAGGAAAAAACCGTGCTGTTGGTTGAAGTGGCGCAGGCCGGAATTTTCGCGATCAAAGGCATTCCGGAAAACCACATGCAGCAATTATTGTCGGTACATTGTCCGTCAGTGCTTTTCCCATATGCGCGGCAGGTGGCATCGGAGGCCGTTGGGCAGGCGGGCTTCCCACCGTTTTATTTGCCGCCGACCAATCTTGAAGCCCTTTATCAGCAACAATTGGCGGCACAGCATCAGGAAGACCGGAGCAGCGTTAACTGATCGACACGCTGACTATTTATTATCAATATGGGAATCGGAGTCGTCACAATGAAGCCCATGATTCGAATCTTTTTAGGTTGTCTGGTGTTTTGCTGCTTCGCAGTACAGGCGGCAGAATTTCGAACGGTTGAAAAAACGACAGTGATGTACGACGGGCCATCGCAAAAGGCACGCGCTCTATTTATTTATGGGGCCGGGGTGCCGGTAGAAATGGTTTCTTCTATTGAAGGCTGGAATAAGGTGCGCGACGCCCAAGGTACGATTGGCTGGTTGGAGCAAAGTACGCTGGGGCATCGGCGCTTATTGCAGGTGCGGCAACGCGCAGAAATCCGGGCGCAGCCTTCGGACAGCGCGCCGTTGGTGTTCGAGGCGGATCAGGATGTGCTGCTCCATCTTGATGAGGCGGCGACTTCGGCCGTTGATACATTGACACCCGGCTGGGCGCGGGTGCGCCATGAAGGCGGGCAAAGCGGCTATATACGCATTGACCGCATTTTTGGTTTGTAAACGCCAGCCGTTTCGGTAACGCGTGGCAGATCACCATCAGTCAGCGATTGCAGTGCTTGGCGCGGGCGCTTGGGGGACTGCTTTTGCGATACACCTGGCACATTGTCGCGATCAACGCCCGGTATCTTTGTGGGCGCGCGATGAGACACAAGCCGAAGCTATTCGTAAAAGCCGCCGGAATCAGCGATATCTTCCGGGTGTTACGCTTCCCCGCCCAATTACGGTTACGGCATCGCTGGCGCAGGCGCTTGAAAACGCGTCGTTGATTGTAGCGGCGCCGCCGGTAGCGGCTTTGCCGGATTTGATGGCGCAATGCCGGTCATCGTTTTCCTCCAAAGAAATACCGTTTTTTTGGTTGAGCAAAGGTTTTCTGGCGGGTAAGGATCATGCGATGTTGCCGCATCAGTTATTGACGGAGCGGTGGTTGGCTCCGGTCGGGCAGATTGCCGGGCCGAGTTTTGCCCAAGAGGTGGCGGCGGGTTTGCCCACTGCTTTGGTCGTGGCGTCCACGGAGTTTTCCTGTGCCAAGCGGGTCGCTGATGAGGTGCGTGGCGGACGGATGCGCGTGTATCCCAACGACGATATTATCGGCGTGGAAACCGGCTGCGCGATGAAAAATATCATGGCGATTGCCGCGGGTATTTGCGATGGTCTTGGGCTTGGCTATAACGCCCGTGCCACGTTGATGACGCGCGGTCTTGCCGAGATGGCGCGGTTTACCGAGGCGCTGGGCGGTAAGGAAACGACCATGATGGGTTTGGCCGGTCTGGGCGATCTGATTCTGACGTGTACCGGCCACTTGTCACGCAATCGGCAGGTGGGGCTGTTGCTTGCCGAGGGGTTGGCGCTTGACGATATTCTCGCTCGCCTCGGCCATGTTGCCGAAGGGGTGGCGTCGGCACGGGCGGTATCGGTGTTGGCGGAGCGCTTTAATATTGAATTACCGATCTCGGATGTAATCGCAAATATTCTTGATGGGCATCTCACGCCGATGGCAGCGGTCGAGAGCCTGCTCAATCGTTTACCGGGCGCCGAATAAATCTGAATCTTATTTCAGGAAAGCATGAGGCCTTTTGTATCATGCTTCTCGACGTTGTATCAAAACAACAAAACAAATAAAAGTATATTCTTCAAGGATAAGTTTTATCCTTGAAGGTTATTTACGGGCACAATACAGAAAAAATTCATCTGATTATTGAGGAAACAATGATGTCTAAAAATTTGTCTTCTATTCCGTTTGCGCGCAAATGGCTGGCAGTTGTTGTTGCCGCTTGTTGCTGTGCGCCGGGTGTTTTGGCACAGCAGGCAGCGCCGGTAATACCCGTGGCCGAACCCAAAGTAAGCGAACAGCCTGTGACCGAAGGTGATGACCTGCGTTATGTCGGCGCACCATTCAGAATCGGCGCTGGTTATCAGTCGACTAACCATTGGCGCGGCGAATTGTTCTGGGCGTTTCACGAAACCGAAAAAACAGCGTGGCTGGCAGATATTTATGGTACGAGCACCTCTGCGGCGGGCGGGCGGTTGTCTTTCCACTGGCAGCCTACCGACGATAACGATGCATCGGTGCGCAAGCTGTTTGCCGCGTTCGATCAGAATCGTTGGCATGACCGCAAGGTCACATTGGGCGGCGGACTGGAAAATGAACATTGGTTCGGCTCGGCTTACGGTTCCGCCGGGATTACCGGACGACGCAAAGTTGATGACCACCTTTTTTCGTCGACGTACACCTACAGCGGTATTGAAAATAACCATGCATGGTCACAGGATATTACGACCACCACATACACGCGCGTTTATGAACGCGCCTATGATTGGGGCGTCGGCGCGCGTATTGGGCGTTTCCATGATGATCTCGGGTTGCGTTGGTTCGGCGGGGTCGATTATGAATGGGGCGAGCACTCAACCAGCCAGATTACCGGGACACTGGGTGTCGAAAAATACTTTGTGGGCACGCCGCACAGCATAGCGCTGGTTGGTGAGATTTATCATAAACGCGGCGATTATGAGGTGGATAGAAACGATCAACGCATTATGGCGATGTATCGTTTTTCGTTCGGCGAACCGGCGTATCGTTCGGTAAAACGCTATCAGGGGCAATCAGCGGAGGTGCCGAACTCCACCGTTGAAGGGCATGCTCAAGCTTCGGCGGATGCGGCGGCAACCGTGCCGAAAGAAAAACGTATTGTGAAAACCACGGCAACGGCGGAGTCCGATGTGTTTTTCAAGTTTGACAGCGCGATATTGCAGCCGGAAGCAAGCAAAGTGCTGGATGGCGTTGTTGATGTGCTTAAGGCGGCCAATATCGAAGGCAATATTTATGTGACCGGGCATACCTGTAATATTGGTTCAGCTGCATATAATCAGAAACTTTCCGAGCGACGCGCTAATTCGGTGAAGCAGTATTTGATCGGCAAAGGCCTTAGCGGAGACATCTTACTGGCGGAAGGCAAGGGATTGGCCGAGCCGCGTTATCCGAACGACAAACAAGGGAGGCCGAAAAATCGTCGTGTTGATATCGAGTTTGTGACTTACGAAGAGCGTACCGAAATGATCTCGCTGCCGGTGACGACTTCCTCCGATGCTAAATCAGGGCCGCAAATTGAGTGGAAGCGTGAAGAGATTCAGGAAGAGCCGGCATGGGTGCGCCGCGCCCTTCGCTCGCCGGTGCAGCATAAGCAGACAGTGGACGTTTATCGTTCGGAAGAAAGTACGACGACGATTCAGGAAGGTGAGCGTAGGGTTGATAATCAGGCGCCAAGAGCGCAGGATGACTATGCCGTTGCCGGATACAACAAACCGGTAGATGTCGACGTGCTGGCGAATGACTCCGATCCGGATGGCGATGATCTGACGATTGTTTCATTCACGCAACCGCGGAATGGAACAGTCACGCAGAACGGCAATACGCTTACGTATCGCGCCCGCGATGGTTATATCGGCTATGATACGTTTCAATATACGATCGATGATGGTTATGGTGGTACAGCAACAGCAAGCGTTACCGTTTTTGCCGATCCCTAATATTTTAGAAGTGTTTTTGCTTTGAAAATGCCGCTGGTTTCAGCGGCATTTTTATTTTGGCGAATAGCGCAGGTCAAGTTATAGAAGAAATACTTATCTTCTGATAGACCATCTGTGGTGTTAATTCCCTCATGCAGCAAAAATGTTTGAGCGGGCATTCGCGCTTGAAGCACGGACTGCATGGCGGCCCTATGTACAGCACTTGTGCTTGCGGCGATAAGGGCGGCGTATAGTGCGGCGACGACGAACCGAAAAGCGCAATCAGCGGGACGTTGACCGCCGCGGCAATATGCATGAGCCCGGAGTCGTTCGTGACGACAGTGCATGCGTCGGCGATCAGATCAATGGCCGCATCTAACATCGTTTGCCCGGCAATATCGTGTACGCGCGGAGGGTTGCCAAGAGCGGTACGGATGGCTTCTGTAACGGGGCGATCTTTGGCGGAACCGACCAGCCAGATTTGCATACCGTCATCAAGCAAATACTGTCCCAGTTCCGCAAAATATTCGGGCGGCCAGCGTTTTGCGGCGCCATATTCAGCGCCTGGGCAAAACACGGCAACGGGCGCAGTGTCGGTAAGGCGCAGTGATTCGCGGATGCGCTGCCGATTTTGTGGGTCTGAAATCAATACGGGGATGGTGGTGTCGATATTTTCTTTGGCGGTTCCTGCCGGATAGGCGAGTGCGGCGAAGCGATCGACCAGCCGAGGAAATTGCTGTTTATCGAGTGCGCGCCGATCATTGAGCAAGCCGAAGCGCGCTTCACCTGTGTAACCGGTACGTTTGGGGATGTTGGCAAGATACGGAACCAATGCGGATTTCCAACTATTGGGCAACACAAAAGCCTGGTTATAATTTGTGGCCTGCAATGTATGCGCAATATTTTTGCGTTTACGCCAGTTTATTTCGCCGTGCGCCAACGGATTGTCGATGACACGCTGGATATGGTGCATGCGCCGATAAACCGGCAAACACCACGACGGCGCGAAAACATCAATCGTCGCATTGACATGAAACTCCTTGATTTGCGCGATCAGCGGTTCAGAGATCACGGCATCACCTACCCATGAGGGGGCAACGATCAGAATGCGCGGTTCGTTCATGGGTACGTAATTTCAGCGTGACTCGCGGATGATGCGATCAATGTTCGCGTTTTCCTGGGAAAGCCCGATGTTTTCTGCCGCAATAAGGGCAACTTGCTTTACCTTCCTTGTCAGGCGCGAGAAAAACGCGAGGGTGTTCCTGCCATGGCGACGCGTTTTGGGGCGGACATACCAGCCGCGTGAATAAAACACGCGTCGGTACCGAGGTTTGAGCCCCAAAAGCATTGCTTTTCATTCGCACGCTTTTCAGACGTAAGTGAGCCAGTCTTTTTTGCCAGGGTCGCGGCCGTGTACCACATCAAAATAGCGCGCTTGCAGTTTTTCGGTAATTGGGCCGCGGTGGCCAATACCGATTTGGCGACGATCCAGTTCGCGTATTGGTGTAATTTCCGCGGCGGAGCCGGTGAAAAACGCTTCATCCGCACAATAAATTTCATCGCGGGTGATGCGGCGCTCGACGACCTCGATTCCTGTTTCTTTGGCCAATTGGATAATGGTGTTGCGGGTAATGCCGTTTAGGGCACCACTGGAAAGGTCGGGGGTGTGCAATACGCCATTGAGCGCGATAAACACGTTTTCGCCCGGACCTTCGGCAACGAAACCGGCGGGGTCGAGTTGCAATGCTTCGTCATACCCTTCGGCGGTGGCTTCCTGGCTGGCGAGAATCGAATTCAAATAATTGGCGCAGGCTTTTGCGCCGACCATCGTCACATTAACGTGATGGCGAGTAAACGAACTGGTTTTGACACGAATGCCGCGCGCCATACCTTCTTCGCCCAGATAAGCGCCCCATTCCCAAGCGGCGACGATGACGCGTACCGGGTTCGATTTTGCCGCAACGCCGAGCGCATTCGAGCCGTAAAACGCCAATGGGCGGATGTAGCCGGATTTGAGCTTGTTGTCGCGAATGGCGGAGATTTGGGCTTCATTGATGGCTTCTTTGGAAAACGGTATATGCATATCAAAAATATGCGCCGACCGGAAAAAACGGTTTGTGTGATCCTGTAAACGGAAAATAGCCGGGCCGTCGGCGGTTTCATAGCAGCGCACGCCCTCGAAAACACCCATACCATAATGCAGCGTGTGCGTTAATACGTGGGTGGTGGCCTCGCGCCAAGGTACCATTTTGCCGTCGTACCAAATCCAGCCGTCGCGATCGGATATTGCATTGGACATGTTTTTCTCCTTGAATGAATAGAGCAATTCTAACGGATGCTTGGGTACGCCGCGATAATTATCGATAATTTTTTGCCCAAATAAATATTGTGACAAGGGCGTTGCGATATCCGGTACACTGGAAAACAACCGTACGGCCATTATTTTTGAGGAGACGTGGTGAAAACGTTTTATTCCAATGAAGACATTTTGAAAATGGGCAAAGAGTTTTCCCGGCGTTATCGGATTACACAAGGCGCGAAATTCCAGATCAAAGACGCGGCAACCAACGATATTACTGATCGTCTCGGTTCGAAAGAGACGGCGCGTTGGCGTGCGCGCTCATTTTTGGACTGTGCCAATCAGGAGATGGCGGTGCTGCAAGAAAAGCTGTATGCGCAAAAAACATACGCGCTTTTGGTTGTACTTCAGGCGATGGATGCGGCGGGCAAGGACGGAACCATCAAGCATGTGATGTCTGGTATCAATCCACAAGGGTGCGATGTATCTTCATTCAAAACGCCGTCGGATGAGGAGCTGGCGCATACTTTCCTATGGCGTTGTGCTTTGCGGCTGCCGGAGGCGGGCAAAATCGGGATTTTCAACCGCTCATATTATGAGGATGTTTTGATACAGCGCGTCCACCCTGAATTTTTACAGAGTCAACATCTGCCGCCGAAACGTATTACCAGAAAAATATGGCGAGAGCGTTATGAAGACATCAATGCTTTCGAGAAGCATCTGACAAATAATGGTGTTGTGGTTCTCAAGTTTTATCTGCATATGTCGAAGAATGAGCAGAAAAAACGTTTCTTAAAAAGGATCAGGGAAGAAAATAAGAACTGGAAGTTTTCCTCGGGGGATATTAAGGAACGGGCGCTTTGGAATCAATACATGAATGCGTACGAAAACGTTGTCCGAGCGACGGCGAAACCGTGGGCACCGTGGTATGTGATTCCGGCAGATCACAAATGGTATGCGCGCGCGCTGGTGGCGATGGCGATTATCGATACGATGGAGTCACTCGATTTGCGCTATCCGGAAATCCCGGACGAACAAAAGAAAACGCTCAAAGATGCGCAGAAGCTTTTAAAGCGGGAAAAGTGACGAAGCGTTGCGGGTTTTTGCAAAAGAGTTAACAAACAGGCTATTGCGGAACAACACTTCCGGCAATATATATTGCGCTTAAGCCATAGAGACAAAAATGATGCGTTTATCGGTTGCTACATACAATATTCACAAAGGTGTTTCGCAGCTGCGTAGGCAACCGCGGTTGCATACCATGCGAAATCATCTTCGGGGGCTTGATGCGGATATTGTATTTTTGCAGGAAGTGCGTGGCGCGGGCAGGAACACAAGAAAACGCGTGGTACTTCCCGAAGGATTGCCGCAGTATGCTTTTCTGGCGGATTGTCACTGGTTTTTTGCTTATGGCCGCAATGCCGATACCAAGCACGGGCACCATGGCAATGCGCTGTTGTCGCGCTATCCGATTCTGCACCAGGAGAACACGGATATCTCCGCGCATTGGCTGGAACAGCGTGGTTTTCTTTATTGCAGGCTCAATGTGCATCCGTCGTTGCCGCGATTGCATTGCCTGAACGTGCATTTGGGCCTTTTTGAGCATTGGCGCAGAAAGCAGTTGGCAACGGTCATTGCATATATTCACGACATTATTCCCGATGATGAGCCGTTACTGATGGCGGGCGATTTCAACGACTGGAATAAAAAAGGACACGCTTATTTGAGACGCTCGCTTAATGTGACCGATGCTTTTGTAACGAGTCGGGGCGTTTCGGCGCGGACTTTCCCATCGATTTTTCCGCTTTTGCCGCTGGATCGTATTTATGTACGCGGTTTTCAGGTATGAGATACTCGGGTTTACGGCGGGCCGCGCGCATCAAGGATGTCCGACCATGCGACACTGACGGCTGAGATCGAGTTGAAAAATATCAAGGCACATTGAATCATCGCAGGCTGACATTTTGTTGCAGTAAATAAATGCCGCGCTTTATACGTATTAAACATAATAAGCTTTATTCATTCGACGGGAGATAGCATGAAAAAAATACTGATAACAATCTGTTCAACAGCTGTTTTGCTGCTGTCCGGTTGTGCGACGTATTCAACGACGGGCAATACTTATTCAGGCGGTTCGACGCGCATCGAATACGGCACAATCATCAATATGGTTTATCTTAAGGCCAACAACACCAGCCCGATTTCGCTAGGTGCGATTCTTGGCGGTGCGGCTGGCGGGCTGATTGGACATCAATTGGGCGGTGGTACGGGGAATACGATTTTTACGATTGTTGGCGCTATTGCCGGCGCGACTGCGGGCAATAAAGTACAACATTCGGTTGAAAAGGATCGCGTTGAAATTTCCGTGCGTTTGGATTCGGGCGCCGATCTTGTGGTGAGCCAGGTTGCCGAAGGGCAAGAATTTCACGTCGGCGATCGAGTTCGCATCATTGATAACAAAATTTATCGCTATTGATTTAATTATTTTCCAATAAACAAGAGCACCGGAGTGAAGTGATAGAGCGTTTTTGTTATTGCGGCGCGTGTTTCTGATTGACCCATTCTTGGATTGCGTGCCGGGGGATTTTTATCGCCCCGTTTTTTAATGAGTCGGGCAGTTCATAATAACAGACCGGCTGTTGAAAACGGGCAAGTTTGTCTTGCAGCCAAGCACAAATTTCATCAAACGAGACGGTGTCGTTTTTTTCCAGTACCGCTACCGGGCGTTGCCCAAACTCGGCGTCGTGGACAGGAACGACAATCGCTTGCCGGACAGCCGGGTGTTGTTGCAGGACGCGTTCGATATTTTCCGGTTGGATGCCCTCGCCGCCGCTGAAGAAAAGATGATCGAGACGGCCAAGAACACGTAATTCGCCATTTTCAAATACGCCGCGGTCACGTGTGCGCAACCAACCCTCGTTATCGGTGAACGGAGATATGCCACCATTGCGCCAATAGCCCATAGCCATACCTGCACCGCGCAATCGGATTTCCTCATCGACAATTTTGATCTCACGCCCCGGCAAAGCATTGCCGACGCCGGGCAGCGCGTCGGCGCGTTTGGCGCAGACCGTGGACGCCATTTCGGTCAGGCCATACCCGCACCAGCAGGTGATGCCCGCTTGCTCGGCGCGTTGGACAAGATCGACCGGGATCATGGCGCCACCGAGCAGCACTTCTTTTAATATTAGGTTTCCTAAAAAACCCTCCAGCAAGCGGAGTAGTTGCGTCGGTACCAGCGATGCGTGCGTACACCCGCGCAATGCAAAGCCAAGAGGAAGTGATGTACGCAGCGCCATTTGCGCGCCTGCCGACAGCCAACGCCAAACAATACCCTGCCCGGAAACATGAAAAAGCGGCAGCGAAAGCAGCCAACAGTCGTTTTCCCGATAATGCATTGCGGCGAGTACGCCGTCGGCGTTATCAAGATGTGCGTTGATGTGGTGTACCGCGGCCTTGGGTGTTCCCGTCGATGCCGAAGTCAGCGTCATCGTTGCCGGGCGCAGGCCGTGAAAAGCGGTGGGTACAAAATTTGCGCAATTGTCAGCGTGTTGCACATAAAGCATATGCCGCGGCCAGAGACAACCTTCCATGTCGCAGACAAAAGTAATGTCGAATTCGTCCAGCAACATGCCGATTTGTGTTTTCGGGAGCTTCGGGTTGACGGGCAGCAGTCGTGCGCCGCATGATAAAACGGCAAGATAGGCTATAAGAAAATCAAAACTGTTTTTACCGAGAAGCGCGACGCTGTTTCCTTCATCGACGCCTTGTTGTTGAAATACCACGGCGACTTGCGAAATACAATCGGTCAGCTGCTGCCAGTTGATGGCCTTATCTTCGTGCCACAGCGCGATGTGTTGCGGTTTGTGTTTTGCCCAATACCGCCATGGATAATCGGTGAAGCGATTCGCTAAATACGCCATATTTCATCCAAATCATGGGCGGTTAACATTGGCGTGGCGTGGGTTGTCGGCCATGGTCGTAATACTTGTTGTGCCAGCGCGTCGGCGGTATCCAAACCCGGGACGGTGTCGGGGGTTAGCCAGGCGGCGATGCGTGCCAGCTGTGTCAGCCCCAACGTCGATTCCATGCTGGAACTGATGATGGCGGCCAGTTGATGGCCATGCGCCGCTTGGCACTGTGCTCGACAACGGGCGATGCTTCCGGTGAGCGTCGGTTTGATGATGATTGCCGCAACACTTTCTTCGCGTCGCACGATGAAATCGTGCTCGCGCACGCTTTCGTCCCAGGCAATGGCAATACCGGTATGATGGGCAAAAGCGCGTGACGCCTCCTGAGTCTGACAAGGTTCTTCAATAAATGCGATACGCGGATAAAATACGGGTGCGATGCAATGGGCAAATATTTCCGCCTGTTTTTGCGTCATGGCGCGATTGGCGTCAAGGCGCAATGTGATATTTTTCTGCGATAGGAGGTCATGAATGAATATACCTTCCTGTTGCGGATCGCCGCGTCCGATTTTGATTTTGATAACGGCTTCATTTGGGATGCCGTCAAAACGACTCATCAATTGCGCGCGATCGTTTCCCGCAAGAAGAAAAGCGCTTCGACAACACATCGTTTCAGGTAACGAGCCGTCAAGCTCGGCCAGCGCACAACTGATGCCGAAGGCCGCGGAAGGCGGAAGGAAGGCGTCAATATCGCGAGCAACTTCGCTTTTGACCCACGCGCCAAGAAAAAGAAAAGCAGCCGCTTGCGCTTCATCAAGCGGCTCACAGCTGAATCCGGGTAATGGCGCGATTTCACCCCAACCTTCGCGTTCATCTCGTCGCAAACATACAAGCAGCCCGGTGCGCGAGGGCACGCGCGCATACATGGGCAATATTTCATCGCGCACCATCGGTACTTCATAACGGTATAACGTGGCGCTGCGTTGCGGCATGATCTAAAGGAGTATAGGTAACATCAAGGATTACGGGTAAAACGGCTGAAGTCGGGCTGGCGTTTTTCATTGAAAGCATTACGGCCCTCCTGACCTTCTTCAGACATATAAAAAAGCATGGTGGCGTTCCCGGCGAGTTCCTGTAAGCCGGCTTGCCCGTCGCAATCGGCGTTAAGCGCGGCTTTCAGGCAGCGTAAAGCGACCGGACTGTTTTTCAGGATTTCCCGGCACCAACGTACCGTTTCCTTTTCCAAAGCGCCAAGAGACACAACGGTATTAACAAGCCCCATGTCCAGAGCCTGCTTTGCGTTGTATTGGCGGCAAAGGAACCAGATTTCCCGCGCTTTTTTCTGCCCGACGATACGCGCCATATACGAAGCGCCCCAGCCGCCGTCGAACGAGCCGACTTTCGGGCCGGTCTGCCCGAAGACGGCATTGTCGGCGGCAATGGTGAGATCGCACATCATATGCAGAACATGCCCGCCGCCAATCGCGTAACCGGCAACCATTGCAATAACAGGTTTTGGGCAAGTGCGGATCTGGCGCTGGAAATCGAGAACATTCAAATGATGGGTTCCCCGATCATCCTGATAACCACCATAATCGCCACGGATTTTTTGGTCGCCGCCGGCGCAGAATGCTTTATCGCCTTCACCGGTTAGAATGATGACGCCGATCTCGCTGTCGTAACGTGCATCACCCAGCGCGTGCATCATTTCGCTGACGGTCTGCGGGCGAAACGCGTTACGTACTTGCGGGCGGTTGATGGTAATTTTGGCAATACCGTCCGGTGATTTGTGGTAGCGAATGTCGGTATAGTTTTGGCTGTGATCTTGCCAGCGAATCGGTGCATAAAGTTCTTTTTCGTCAGGGTAAAGCATATAACGTTCCTCGGTCAGGTCGCAGAAGTGATAAAGGCATGAATTTCCCGGCCAAATGCTTTTGGGTTTTCCACATGGGCGTTATGTCCGGCATTTGGGACAGTATGATGCGGAAAAAGTTTTGCCAGAGCGGAAAATTTTTGATCGCGTTCTCCGCATAAATAAAGGAATGGCAATGATAATGCTTGAAGCTTTTGAGTCAAACAAGGTTGTTTGCCGAGCGAAGTTGCCATCAGTAACGAGGCGACGTTTTGACCGTAATTGTTTTGCCGTTCCCGAATGAATCGGGTACGCTGCTCGTCAGACAGATCCGAAAATACCGGCTGCCGGTACCAGTCGTGTAAGACATCCGTAATGGGTTCTTGTCGGAAACGCTGTGCCCATTGTGCGTCATGCACGAGACGCGCCGTTTTTTCGGCTTCATCCGTTAATCCCGGATGGCCGCTTTCGACAATCAGCCCGTGCAGGCCGGGTATTTTACGATGACAAACATCATGCATAGCAAGGCGACCGCCGAGCGAATAACCAATAAGATAATAGTTTTCTATTTTGTGTGCGGCAAGCAAGGTATTGAGCGCTTGATTGAAATCGATAAAATCGTTTACCGTGAAATTGCGGGATGCGCCATGTCCGGGCAAATCAACGGCAAGGCAGGGAAATGTTGGAAACATTTCGATAATGTTGCGCCATTCGCGGCAATTGCCGATAAAGCCGTGCAAAAATACCAACCAGGGGTGTTGGCGTTGCTCGGTATGGAATGAGTCGGCCGCCAGCATCACAGATTTTGGCAGTGGCGCACTAATTGGCTTAAGGTTTCCGCGCCTTCGCTTTTCGGTACGTTGACCTCAATCAGCGTTACCGCATCGCTGCGCCAAACATGGTCAATGGTTTCAATCAGCGTTGAGCAATCCTGGGGCGTGGCATAGGATAAGCCGAACATCCGGGCGGCGTAGTCAAAATGAAGATCGTGCGGCATTTGATAAAAGCGCTCGCGTTCTTTTTTCGGCGTTGGCAATAGCGAGAAGATGCCGCCGCCGTTATTATTGACGACAATCAGTGCCAATGGTGTTTTGATGCGACGCAATAACGCCAGCGCATTGAGGTCATATAACGCAGAGAGATCGCCCATAACGGCCAGCGTCGGTTTTTCCGAAGCAGTGGCAACACCGGCCATCGTGGCAATGAGGCCGTCAATGCCACTGGCACCGCGGTTGCTGTACACGGGATAACCGGCAGGAAGTTGTGCCAGCGCGTCGATCAGGCGCAGGATCAGGCTGTTGCCCAGGAAAAGCTGACCGTCCTTGGGAAGAAATTCTGCCAGATGGTGCGCAAGCCAAGCTTCGCTTAGGTGATTGCCCAATATTTGCGCAATATATTCTTTGGCTTGAGCGCTGAACGTGGTTAAGGCACTCGCCCATGACGGCGCTTTTTTAGCGGGATGCGCGGATATCCAGTCAGAAATGGCGCAGACAATTCTGCGACCGCGATGATGCGCCGGGTCAAGGCGTCCCGGCTTGTTGTCGATCAGCCAATATTCTTGCGGAGTGCACGCGGCTTGCCATTGCAGCAACCGTTTCCCGGTCAAGTGGCTGCCGAACTGAATAACGATTTCGGCTTGATGCAAAACATGTTGTGCGCATTCGCTTGCCAACCATAAATCGACATATGGTAAAGGCTGCCCGGTTTGCGCCAAAGCATCGGCAAGCAACGGCCAGCCAAGCCGCTCTGCCCATTCGGCAATTTGATTGCCGTTTTCCGCAGGCATTTTCCCGGCGATTACCACGCCATTTTTATGTTGCCATTGCGGCCAATCCGGTTGCCTGCACATTTGTGGAAAAGTTTCTTTGCGCAGCCATGGCTGATCGCTTTGCCACCAGGTGCTCAGCGCGTCCGGCCATGCCTGATTAATATTGGTTTTTTCTCCGTATAGCGGTTCGGCAAATGGGCAATTGATATGCAAAGCGCCAAAGCGAAGATCGGCCAGTGCATCGTCTATGGTGGACACCAGCCACGCAGCAGGAATATTCGGCGTTGGCCGTGGTAGATTGATGGTGTGCGATGGGTGGTGTGCGAACATGTTTTCTTGCGGGATAGCTTGATTGGCGCCGCAACCAATCGCTTCCGGAGGGCGGTCTGCGGTAAGCAGTACCAACCGCTCGTCCGATAAGCCGGCTTCAATCAATGCCGGATAAAGATTGGCGGCGGCAGTTCCCGAAGTGACGATAATTGCAACCGGTCGGCGAGATGCTTTTGCCAGCCCCAGTGCGAAATGGCCGAGTCCGCGTTCGTCGAAGTGTGTGTGGCAACATAATTTATTGTTTGCCGCAGCTTCTAATGTTAACGGTGTTGAGCGTGAGCCCGGCGCGATGCACACATCCCGAACGGCATGTCGGGTAAGCGTTTCGAGCAAAACATTTGCCCAGTGGCGGTTGAATTCGGCGCAATCGGAGCAGTCTTGCGAGGATGTCATGGCAGCGCGGCTGGAGGAAACAGATGATAAATTGTAGCGTACCCGATAAACGGCGAAGGTTTTTTTACGGTGATTTTTGGCAAGGATAAAGCGATATCGTCATAAAAAGAGGCGTGCAAGCTTGCAAAATCCTGATTGCCAAGCTCCGAAAACAGGAATAACATGAAACCGTTCTTGGAACATAGAGTTATCATCAGCCAAGGAGGAAGAAAGCCATGAATCAGACCGAAGTGAACGACGTCCCACAGTTGCGCGCCCGTCTTGAAGCTTTACGCGACGAACACCACAACCTCGATAAAACCATCCCCTCTTTATTTGATTCCCCCACCAGCGACGAAACAACAATCCGCGATCTCAAAAAGCGGAAACTGTTCATCAAAGACCAAATTACCGCGTTGGAGCAGAAACTGGGCTTAAGCCCGGGCGGTTAAGCGGCGGATTTCGTCAGCAAACTGCGCAGGCTTTCCGCTTTCGTTTCAACTTCACGCCATTCTTCATCTGCGCGAGAGCCTGCGACGATGCCGCCTCCGGCATACAGCGAAAGGCGCTGGTTTTCAATCAGCGCGGAACGCAAGGTGACGGCAAACTCCGCTTGTGCCTGAGAAAAGTAACCAATCGTGCCGGCGTACCAATCGCGGGCAAACGGCTCTTCGTCAAGAATAAAACGACGCGCTGCTTCGCGCGGCAAGCCGGCAACGGCGGCCGTCGGTTGCAGGCGCTGCAGGCATTCGGTATCGTTGGCATGTGTCAATTGTGCATGAATCAAGCGGCGCAGATGCTGGACTTTGCTTGAGCGAATGACGTGCGCAGGCGAGACATCAAGCACCGAGGTGATTTTTCGCAAGCGCGCGCAAATGTCGTCGACGACCAGCTGGTTTTCATGGCGGTTTTTGGGATCATGCATGAGCCAATCCGCAAGTTGCCGCGCTTTATCGTCATCGGGATCGTTGGCCACCGTTCCGGCAACTGCCTCGGTGAACAGCGCGTATTGTCGGCGCAGGTACAGGCGTTCCGGCGACGAGCCGAGAAATGCCTGAGTCGGTGAAAATGCGTACAGAAAATGATAGCAATGTTTGTTGACGGCGCGGCTTGCGGCAAGAAATGCCGCGGGCGATAACGGTTGCTCCAATTGCAGCGTTGAGCAACGGGCGAGCACGACCTTTTGAAAATGCCCGGCAGCGATTTCCCGCAACGCTTTTTCAACCAATTGCTGCCAGTTTTCATAATCCGGCTGATGGCACACGGATTGAACGGCGGCGTTTAACGGCGGCAACGGCTGTGTATCAAGAATTTGATCCAGGCATGTCAGCGTGTCATGAAGCGCTTGGGCACGCGGTATGTTTGGGGGTAGATGGCAAATTAACGTCAAGGCGCTTTCTTCGCGCCGCCATTCGATCTTTGGTAGAAACAGCGCGCTTTTTTGCGGGCGCCCGTTCATTATTTTGGCTTGCTCAAAGGCATTCAATCCCCAAAGGCGTATTTCGGGCATTGTGGGCGTTTCGCGGTGCTGGTCGAGAAACGCCTGCGCGTGTTCCAAACAATCGAAAGACATTGTTGCGCCGCATGCGGCTGTTTCTTCGCCGGTTTCGCGATGCCGCCAATACAATTTGGGGTAAATAGCTTGCGTGTTCAGCCATTCCAGAAGCGGTATTTCCCCGGAAGACGGTTGCCGGATACGAAAAGATGTTTGCGCGGACTGGCTTGCGTTTTGCAAACAGGCGCGCATTTCGTCGATAAGGCGGGCGAACATATGGGGCGGTGTGAAATTCAGCGTTTAACGAATATTATACGGGTGCCGCTGTCGGGCATAAAGCCATGTCATTTATGGGCGATGATGCCGCCGCCCAGACAGATATCGCCATCATAGAGCACCAGATATTGGCCGGGCGTTGGCGTCCATTGCGGTTCGGCGAATGATGCGGTAAGCGTTTGCCCGCCATCAGAAAACGCGATTCGGCACTCGGCATCGGGCATACGGTAGCGCAGTTTGGCATGGTAGATTTTGTCGGAAACAGGCGGTTGTCCGCCGATCCAGTGTAATGACTGCGCCTGAACCGTTTTTCGGTAAAGCAATGGGTGGTCATGGCCTTGAACGACGATCAACGTGTTGTTCTTCATTTGTTTTTGCGCGACGAACCATGGCGTGCCTTGACCTTCACGGACACCGCCGATGCCCAATCCTTGGCGTTGCCCGAGCGTGTAATACGCCAGCCCCAGATGCTCGCCGACTTGTTTGCCGTCGGGTGTGCACATTGGTCCCGGTGTTCGCGGCAGGTAACGGGCAAGAAAATCGCGAAACGGGCGCTCGCCGATAAAACAAATGCCGGTCGAGTCTTTTTTTTGCCAGGTGGGGATGCCTTCGCGCTGGGCGATGGCACGCACTTCTTTTTTGGTAATGTCACCGAGCGGGAAAAGCGCAGGCATTAACTGCCTTTGCGAAAGTCGGTGCAGAAAGTAACTCTGATCTTTACCTGTATCTTTTGCCTTTCGCAAAACAGCGGCTGCGTTGTGTTCGACGCGGGCATAATGCCCGGTGGCCAACGCTTCGGCACCGAGTTTTAATGCGTGGTCGAGGAAAGCGTGGAATTTTATTTCGCTGTTGCACAGCACGTCCGGATTGGGCGTGCGCCCAGCCTGATACTCTTCGAGAAAATGCGCAAAAACACGTTCGCGATATTCGGCGGCAAAATTGACCGCTTCCAACTCAATGCCGATTACATCGGCAACACTGGCAGCATCAATCAGATCCTGCCGTGACGAACAATATTCTTCGGTGTCGTCATCCTCCCAGTTTTTCATGAACACGCCAAGGACTTCATGTCCTTGTTGTTTCAGCAACCAAGCGGCAACGGAAGAATCGACGCCGCCGGACAGGCCAACGACGATGCGTTTGCGGGGTATCATGAATCGAATGGGTAATTGGCAAGCATGCTTAAAATCAGTAAAACGGAAGCATTTTACCGGTTTTTTTATTCTGTTTGCTTTATTTTGCTTTTTCCCGTTATCGGGTGGCAGGGTTGTTATTTTGTCGTTGCAGCCAGGTGCGTACCAGCGGCAGCGTTAGCGGCCGTTTGAGTGAGAGCGAGTAGCCATCAAGCGCGTCGATGAGCGTGGTCAGCGAACGCATATTGCGGCGAGTCATTTTCAGAATATAGGCGACGATGTCGTCGGAAAGTTTTAATCCCTTGGTGCAAGCGTAATCTTTCAGCGCTTTTATTTTTTGTTCATCGTCAAGCATCAATACTTCATAGATGAAACCCCAGCCAAGACGGGTGCGGATATCGTCACGAAACGAAAGTTGCGCGGGCGGCAGCGACGCCGAAACCAGAAGCGCGCCACCCGCTTCACGCAAGTGGTTATACAACGTAAACAGTTTTGCTTGTGCGTTATCATCGAAAATATCGACATCGTCGACTAGCCACAGTGAAGGCGGTTGGTCAATATCCGGGAATGGGTTATCTGCTTTAACATCGATAAAGGGAAAATGGCGCATACGCGCGTTGTCGGCAGCAGCGTGTATGAGATGGGTTTTCCCCGTTCCGTGTGCGCCCCATAAATAAAAGGAGGTGGTGTTTGCAGGATTGAAAATTTTTGTGCTGTGCGCGTCGAGAAATTGGCGCAGCGCAGCGACGATTTCCGTATTGTGCCCGGCAATAAAGTTATCGAACGTTGCCGGGGCCGGCGGAAACAGGTTAAAAACCATTTGTTGCATGATGGTCAGCGCATTTCCCGATAAATCGGGCTGGCAACGTAAGCGGCGCAAATATGGCGCAGTGCCACCAGCAACGCGGCGGACACTGGGAGTGCCAGCAGGACGCCGACAAAGCCGAAAAGTTGCCCGAATGCCAGTAACGCGAAAATTACCGCCAGCGGATGAAGTCCAATGCGGTCGCCGACCAGATAGGGAACCAGCACATAGTTTTCCAGCAGTTGGCCGGCACCGTACACGGCAATGACGGCAAGGAAAAACGGCAACCCCGACCATTGCAGCAACGCAGCGATAATCGCCAGCGATAAACCGATCCCGAAACCGACATACGGAATAAATACCAAAAGCCCGGTCAGCAAACCGATCGGCAGGGCAAACTCAAGACCGACAGCCCACAGCGCGATAACATAATAAAAAGTCAGCACCAGCATAACCAACGCCTGACCGCGAATAAACTCTGCCAGTACGGCGTCAATTTCTTTCGTGATCCGGCTGGTTTTGCCGTGCCAGCGGCGCGGAATCAGGCGATCGACACTGCTGACCAGTATGTTCCAGTCGCGCAACAGATAAAACATTACGACCGGAATCATCACAATATTGATCACAATGGACAGCAACAATTGCCCGCCGCTTTTTACGCCGGATAAAACGTTAAGCGAAAGCGATTGCACACTGTTTAAATTGTCCGCGATCAGCGTGCGCAGTGAATTTACGTCAAGCGACAATGAAACGCCAAGCCATGATTCGATTTTCGGCAACAGCGTTTCGGAAAAACGTTCCAGTAACTCGGGCGTCCGTTGTGCGATGGTTTTGGCTTCCGATTGGATGAGCGGAATAAGGATGAAGAGCAACACAAAGATGGCCGCCAACAGAATCAGCAGTACCATCAGCGTGCCCAGCGTGCGTGAGACTTTGCGCCGCGACAGCCATTCCACCAGCGGCGAACCCAAATATGCCAGAATCGCGCCGGCAAAAAACGGGGTGAGAATCGGGCCGAGACCGACAAGCGCTGCCGCAAAGAATAAGGCGGCGCCGACGATCCACAGGTAATGTTTCCAAGTCAGTGGGGTAGGTGGTTGGCGTGACGGCGTTTTTTGGGGTTTGGCCGCCGAGGGTTTTGGTGATGAAGTGTTGTTCATGTTTTTCTCGGAATATGGTTTTTCCGTTAAAATCCAACGATTATGCTGTTTTAAAGGCAAAACATTGGCGCGGGGAACGGCTTGTTTCGAATTTCCCCGAGCGATTGAGGATAACATGAGCAAAGACAATTCGCCGAAAAATCAGATACTCACTTACCGAGATGCCGGTGTTGATATTGATGCCGGAGATGCTTTTGTGGAGCAAATCAAGCCGATGGTCAAGCGGACGATGCGACCGGAAGTGTTAAACGGCATTGGCGGTTTTGGCGCGTTGATCGGGCTGGGGAAGCGTTATCGCGATCCGGTGTTGGTTGCGGGTACCGATGGTGTCGGCACCAAGCTGCGGCTGGCGTTTGAGCTTGACCGGCACGATACGATCGGCATTGATCTGGTAGCGATGAGCGTTAACGACATTCTGGTACAGGGGGCGGAGCCGCTTTTCTTTTTGGATTATTTTT
Organism: Betaproteobacteria bacterium UBA931; assembly: GCA_002293615.1. Taxonomy (GTDB): domain Bacteria; phylum Pseudomonadota; class Gammaproteobacteria; order Burkholderiales; family Casimicrobiaceae; genus UBA931. The sequence goes on from DBDN01000086.1 coordinate 79,759, forward strand.
CTTGCGGCAAACTCGATATCGGACAAGCGGCGCGCGTGGTGCAGGGCATCGCGGTCGGTTGCGAAAAAGCGGGCTGTGCGCTGGTTGGCGGCGAGACGGCGGAAATGCCCGATATGTATCCGCCGGGTGAATATGATTTGGCCGGTTTTGCCGTGGGCGTTGCCGAGCGCGACGCGTTGATCGACGGCAGTGCAATTGCGGCGGGCGACATAGTGCTTGGCCTGGCGTCCTCCGGGCCGCATTCCAACGGGTATTCATTGATCCGAAAAATCATTCAGGTAAGCGGCGTTGATCTGAAAACGGAAAAACTTGGCAACATGCGGCTTGCCGACGCGCTGATGGCGCCGACGCATATTTATGTGCGGTCGGTGTTGGCATTGATGAAAGCGCTGCCGGTGAAAGGTATGGCGCACATTACCGGCGGCGGTTTGCCCGGCAATGTACCGCGCGTATTGCCGGCAGGGCTTGATGTGTGTTTATCGCGTTCGGCGTGGCAGCGTAACGAGGTGTTCGACTGGTTGCAACGCGAAGGCAATGTTGACGAAGATGAAATGTTGCGGGTGTTTAATTGTGGCGTCGGCATGGTCATCATTGTGGATGATGCGCACGCGGAAAAAGCCATTGCTTTATTGACCGAGCACGGGGAAAAAGTGGCCCGTATCGGTGAGGTGGTTATGGGCAAGGCGGGCGAATCGCGCGTGATGGTGGAAAATTGATGGTGAAAAAAATCTGTGTGCTGATCTCCGGGCGGGGTTCGAACCTATTATCGTTATTGGATGCGCAAGGAGAAATTCCGGGGCATGTGGTGCGTGTCATCGCCAATCGTGCCGATGCTGCGGGCTTAAAGCATGCGGAAGAGCGCGGTATTGAAACGGTGGTGATTCCGTCGAAGGATTTTACCGAGCGCGACTTGTTTGATCAGGTGCTCGGTGACGCGATTGCCGCATGTGTGCCCGATCTTGTTGTGTTGGCGGGCTTTATGCGCATTCTCGGCAAAAAAATAGTTGGACGTTTTTCCGGGAAAATGATCAACATTCATCCGGCGCTGCTGCCGTCTTATCCGGGGCTGCATACCCACCAACGCGCGTTGGCTGACGGAGTGAAATGGCACGGTTGTACTGTACATTTTGTTACGCCCGATGTGGATGTTGGCCCAATTATCGGGCAAACGGCTGTGCCGGTGTTATCACATGACGATGAAGAAACGTTGGCGGCACGTGTACTGAAAGCCGAGCACCGTTTGCTGGCCGATTGTGTGCGCTGGTATTGCGAAGATCGCTTAACAGTGCGCGGTAATGCGGTTTTGCTGCGTAACTCCGTATCGATTGCTGATGCGGTTCAACAACCGCAAGGTTGAACAATGGATGGGAACACGCAACAACAAAACGCACGGTGGCGCAAATATCATCTCAAGCATTTGGCGGAAGCGATTAGCCGTACCGACACCTTGCGCTTTCCAGCAGACAGCGTTTTACGGCAGTTTTTTCGCGAATATCCTACGCTGGGACAACGTGACCGCGCGTTGATTGCCGAAGGCGCGTTCGCTTTTTTGCGCTATCGACGGTCGTTAAAAACATTGGCGCAAACGACGCAAAAACAACGTCTGGCATTGATCACGTTGGTGCGGGTGCTGGGGCTTGCTATGGGCGAAGTAAAAAAACTTGCCGATGACCATGACCAGCATTGGCTTGAAGAGCTTCCGGAGCGGTTGGCATTTTCATTGACTGAAATCGAAGCTGCCGATGTTTCAGACGATTTATGGGCGCGGCTTGGGCACGATTACAGTGACGAACAACGTTTGGCGCTGGTAAAGAGCTGGCATCAGCCCGCGCCGTTTGATCTGCGCGTGAATATCATGAAAACAACGCGCGATGAAGCATTGACAGCATTGCGGCGAGAAGGCTTATGTGTTGAGGCAACCCCTTTCTCACCCTATGGCTTACGCGTGCATGGTCGGCCGATGTTGGTGAAGCATCCTTGGTTGCAGAATGGGAGCCTAGAAGTGCAGAGCGAAAGCAGCCAGCTTGCCGGGATGTTGTTAATGCCGAAGCGTGGCGAAATGATTGCTGATTTTTGTGCGGGTGCCGGAGGTAAAACCCTTTTGCTCGGTATGATCATGCACTCCAAAGGGCGGCTTTACGCATTCGATATTTCGGAAAAGCGTTTGCAAAAGCTGGCGCCGCGTTTGGCGCGTTCCGGTTTGTCCAATGTTCATCCGCAGCGGTTGAGCAGTGAAAACGACGGCAAAATCAAACGGCTGTCGGGAAAAATGGATCGTGTGCTGGTTGATGCTCCGTGTACCGGTACGGGAACGTTACAGCGTAATCCGGATTTGAAATGGCGTTATAGCGAGAGTCATTTGCGAGAGTTAAACGAAAAACAAACGGCGATCTTGGCTTCGGCGGCACGACTGGTTAAACCGGGCGGTAGGCTGGTTTACGCGACGTGTAGTGTATTGAAGATGGAGAATGAAGTGGTTATTGAATCGTTTTTGGAAAAACACCGGAGTTTTCGATTGTGTGACGCCAATATTTTATTTTCTGAGATGAAAGTGCCGCTTGACACCGGGAAATATTTAAATCTTTTTCCGGGACAGCATAATACCGACGGCTTTTTTGCCGCAGTACTCGAGCGGGTTTCGGCATCTTGAAGTAAGTGAGGCCAGTATGTTAGAAACACTAAAATTTTCTTCGGTGATCACCTCGTTATCATCGGCAGCCGGTTGGCTGGATTTGTCGCTGACGCTGTTTTGCGTAGCTGTTGCTCTGATATTTAGCCGATATTGGTGCCGCTACAGCGGATTGATACAGGAAAAAACAGATGGGGCGCTTCTGTTAAGGCAGGCGTTGACGCGTATCGTATTTCCTGCGTCGGCTTTTGTTTTTATTCTACTGACGCGCTCATTATTTCATTTATATGCGGAACCGCTGTTTCTCAATATTGCGCTGCCATTGACTATTGCGTTCTTGGTCATCAGGCTGATGGCGTATACGTTACGTTCATTATTTCCGCGTTCAATGTGGTTGACAGCGTCTGAACGGGCGATTGCTTTTAGTGTTTGGTCTCTGGTGGCACTGCATTTCATGGGAGTGTTGCCTGAAATTATCGAGGAACTGGATTCACTGGTATTGCCGTTCGGAAAAGGTGTCTCGGTCTGGGCGTTGCTCAAAGGTATTATTGTCGTCAGCTTTACCGCATCCGTCGCCATTTGGTTTTCGGACTTAATTGAGCAGCGCGTCTTATCGCAAGAGCTGGGGAAAAATGCTTCATACGGCGGATGGCTGTTTTTTGTACGCTTTATCCGCGTCATGTTGCTGTTTATCGCTGTTATGCTGGCGTTGCAGGGGATTGGTATTGACTTGACTGTGTTCGCGGTATTCGGTGGCGCGATCGGTGTCGGCATTGGTTTGGGGTTGCAGAAGATTGTCGCGAACTATATCGCTGGATTTGCCATTTTGGCGGAGCGTTCGGTCAATATCGGCGATATGGTGACTGTCGGAAGCCAATTCGGGATCGTCAAGCAAGTTGCCGCACGTTATATTGTGGTGCAAAGTCTGGACGGTGTGGATGCGCTGATTCCGAATGAAACTTTTCTCACGCAGACGGTGCTAAATCATTCTTCCAACCAGCGTGCGGCGCGCGTATTGCTGACGATCCAGGTTGGCTATGGTACGGACTTGCGTTTGGCGATGCGTTTGATGCGACAGGCGGCAAACGAACAACCGCGGGTCATTGACGGCGGGAACGCGCCAAGAGTTGACGTGGCCGGCTTTGGTGATAATGGTATCAATTTAAATTTAGTCTTTTGGGTATGCGATCCCGAAAACGGCCAAGGTGTACTGAAAAGTGATATTAATCTGCGCATGTGGGATCTGTTTATCGAGCACGATATCGAGGTGCCGTTCCCGCAAAGGGAAATCCGGATATTAAACAATCGTGACGAAGGGAATACGTCGTTTCCTCCGGGGCGTAAGCGGGAAGAGGGCCAGCCTTAGTTTTTATAGGTTCAAAAACGGTCAGGGATGTTTTCTGTGGTTTCTTTGACGGTGGCGGCGCTTCCGACCAAGAGCGGGTCAGGAGCGATAGCGATATCTGGATTTTTGTCAGGGTAATCCAGGGCGTTTAAGAAATGGCGCAGACAATTGATACGCGCCCGTTTTTTATCATCGGATTTAATGACCGTCCATGGTGCATCAGCGGTATCGGTGTGGAAGAACATGGCATTTTTGGCGGCCGTATAGTCGTCCCATTTATCGAGAGATTGAATATCGACCGGCGATAATTTCCAGTGTTTCAATGGGTCATCACGGCGCGAAATGAAGCGGCGTAATTGCTCTTCCCTGCTTACCGAAAACCAATATTTGAATAATAGAATGCCGCTGTTGGCCCACATGCGCTCAAGTTCCGGCGCCTGGCGCATGAACTCTAGGTATTGAGTCGGGGTACAAAAATCCATGACGCGTTCGACGCCGGCACGGTTATACCACGAACGATCGAAGAAAATGATTTCGCCGCCAGTCGGGAAGTGCGCTAAATAGCGTTGGAAGTACCATTGCTGTTGCTCAATCTGGGTCGGTTTATCAAGGGCAACGACCCGTGCGCCGCGTGGGTTGAGATGTTCGGTAAAACGCTTGATGGTGCCGCCCTTGCCCGCGGCGTCACGCCCTTCAAACACCAAAACGATACGCTGCTTGGTTTGCTTGACCCAGCTTTGCACTTTCAGCAATTCGATTTGCAGTTCGAATTTCATGCCTTCATATTCGCGGCGGCGCATCCGGGTACGGTATGGGTAGGAAAGGGGAAGTGTGGCGTTGCCGCTTTCCTCTTTGGTGCCGGCCGGCGCCCGCGCGACTTTTATGGCTTGCGGCGCACTGCTTTGCTCTTCGAT
>DBDN01000086.1:84673-90507 GCA_002293615.1 Betaproteobacteria bacterium UBA931
CGAGGTTTTCGTAAGAGGCTTGGTGGTTTTGTTTGTTGTTGCCATAAAAAAATTCCGAAGGTAAATTTGGCGTAATTAAAAATCCGGTAGATTTTCCAATGCTACGCTTTTATTTTATTGTCGTCGAGGAGATGAGATGACTCAATGAGCAAAATTGTGTACCGTTATCACAACATAAGTATCATTGCTCAATGAAAATCGTACTTCTATATTGATATTTTTTCGCGTGTGGTACACACTGAACAAAGTTTTCCCAGAGGAAGACTATCGAGGATGATTTCAAAGGTGATTAACGGGGTGCGGATAGGGGGCGCGTCGGCGGACCGCATCAGGTATTCGATGTCCGAAGTATTAAAAATGTTTTCGCGGTTTGCGTACTAAGCAAAAAATGAAAAAGAAAGGGAAAACACTGGTTCCGCGCAATCCGTATGCGCTGGCGGCAAAGCAAAGGAAAAGCGGTGCGCACGATAAGTGCTTTAAGGTAAGGCGCCGCGATGAAAAGCAAAAACTTAAAGCGCTGCTTCGATTGCAACAAAAGGACGACGATTCGTCCTTTTTTGTGGGCGTGCTTGATGTTGTGGTTGGGGGAAGCGCCATTTCTTTTTCTTGGGGACTGTCATGAAGAATCTTTTTCGAAAAGAGCCGGAGCTAACAGGCCGCCGCATCACGCTTCGCTTAATGCGGGAGGGCGACGCCGATGCTTTGGCGCATGCGGCTGCGGATGGTGCGCTATGGACGCTGCCGTTTACGTCAATTCCGCCAGCGGGGGCAATGCCGGGTTATGTCCAGGCAGCGCTTGACGGGTTTCGCGAGGGAACTGCCCTGCCTTTTGTCACAGTGCTGAATCACGATCAAAGCATTGTCGGATCGACACGCTTTTGGAAAATGGATTCCTATCATCGCCGCTTGGAAATCGGACATACATGGATTGCCCGTTCATGGCAAAAAACATTTGTAAACACCGAAGCAAAATACCTGATGTTATGTTATGCGTTTGATGAACTGCATTGCATTCGCGTTCAATTTGTGACTGATGAACGCAATCAGAATTCACAACAGGCGATCCTTCGTCTGGGCGCTCAGTTCGAGGGCAAGATGCGCTACGAACGGATCATGGCTGATGGACATAGACGGAATTCGATGCTGTACAGTATTATTGATTGCGAATGGCCGGAAGTAAAACGCCGATTGGCGGCGAGACTTTCTTAAGGCGACTTTTTACCAGGAGCCGAATTATATTTTATTGATACGTCGCGGATTTTTAAAGAGCGCGAGGTTAAGGTTGTTGCGTTGCAATAGCTTATAAAATTCGGTGCGGTTACGATTGGCCTTGATCGAAGCGCGGGCGACGTTACCGCCGGTCATCTTCAGCAAACGTACCAGATAGTCACGCTCAAAAGCACGCCGGGCATCGGTGAAGGTTGGCATCGAATCGGTTTCTTCACGGAGTGCTTTTTGAATCAATACAGTCGGGATTACCGAAGCCGTTGATAAGGTAAACGCTTGCTCAATGACGCAAGCCAATTGGCGGATATTCCCCGGCCAGCTTGCTGCCGTGAGCATATCCATGGCCTCCGGTGCTATCGATGATACCTTTTTATCATATTCGCTACTGAGTTGCGACAGGAAATGCCTGACCAGCAATGGAATATCTTCGCGCCGATCAGTAAGTTTGGGCAGATGGAGCGATACGACGCTTAAACGATAGAAAAGATCTTCGCGAAATTTATTGGCATCGAGAACTTCTTTTAGATTGCGGTACGTGGCGGAAATCACGCGGACATCGACTGGAACCGATACGGATGCACCGACTGGCATGACTTTTTGCTCCTGCAAAGCGCGAAGCAGCTTGACCTGCAGCGATAGCGGCATATCACCGATTTCGTCGAGGAATAACGTGCCGCCGTTTGCCGCTTGAAAAGCGCCTTGAACGGCGTTGTTGCCATGTTTATCCGCTTTGCGGCCGAACAGTTCGGCGTCCAGAAGGTCGTTTGGGAGAGCGCCGCAATTAATAGTAATGAAAGGCTTATCGGAACGTCGGCTGGCGCGGTAGATTGCACGCGCCAGCAGTTCTTTACCGGTGCCCGGCTCGCCGTCAATCAGAATACTGGCGTTGGTATCTGCAGCAAGATGGGCTTGGCGCAGCAAGTCCTCCATCTCCGGCGAACAGGTAATGATATCTTGACGCCATTTATTGCCTTCGCCGTCATCTGCCGAAAGTACAACTCCCGAAGAGAGTCGCATGGCCGCCTCTACTTTTTCGAGAAGCTCCTGGCTGTCAAAGGGTTTGGTCAAGAAGCCGTAAACACCACGCGCTGTGGCTGCAACGGCGTCAGGAATAGTGCCGTGCGCGGTCAGGATAATTACCGGCAGGGTTGGATGACGTTGTTGCAGCATTTCGAAAAGTTGCATGCCGTCCATTCCCGGCATTTTCAAATCGGTGATTACCAGCGCAGGCGGAGCAATTTCCGTGATTGATAGTGCGTTTTCGGCATTTTCAGCGGTGCGCACCTGATAGCCGGCGGAAACCAAGCGCATGCTGATCAGTTTAAGCAAATCGGTATCGTCGTCAACGAGAAGGATATTGGGGTTTGTGCGCGACATAATATGTGTGTATGTGTGAAGTAATGTTTATTGGATTGTTTTAATTGGGACTGCCAAATTTTTCTTGCAATAGCTTTTTTTCCATTTTATTTAACGCCTGAAGCTTTTGCATTTCCCGAACGCGTACGGATAACAAACGCGAAAATGTTGCGGCAAGTTGACGTAAGTCTTCGGAAGCTTCTTTGCTTTTACGCACAGCCGATAATAAATCCAGCGCGCGCTGGTCATTTTGAAGATTTCCACGCAATGACAGTAAGCTTGCCAAGCGGATAAGGTCAGAATGATTGGCCGCAATTTTATCATCAAGCTTTGCCGATAAAGCACTTCGGGCTTCTTGCTGCTCTTCGGAAGACATAGCGGCATAGTGAGAAATGTCCCGGATGATTGATGCCAGTTCACGATCTGCGTCGTTTGTTTCATTAACTTCGGGGCAAGGCGGGCACACAGACGGCACAGTCACAGTTATGACTTTTTCGCGCACGATTTCTTCCGGAGGTATGGAAGAGCAGCTTGCAACAGACAAAGTGGTATGAAGCAGCAAAAGAAGTTGAAAAAGGCCGTGTAATTTCATTGTATTGGCACTTTGGTGATTGTGGTTTTGCTTTGTGTGGTTAATGGTAGCGTATTTGTCCAGAACGGCAACCAGACAATAAAACGCGTTCCCTCTTTGCCGTCTTTGCGGTCAGTGGAGGTGATTTTACCGCCATGCGCATGAACGTATTCTCGTGTAATGGCAAGACCCAAGCCGGAGCCGTGAACGCGATGCTCTTTTTCGGGCGGGGGAGCGCCTTGATAAAAAGTATCGAATATTTTATCGCGCTCATCTTCAGGAATGCCGGGGCCTTCGTCAATGACATCAAGGCGGGCATAACCACGCTCGGAGCGTAATGTGACCAGAATTTTGCCAAGATGGGGAGAATATTTCACGGCATTGGAGATCAGGTTATCAACGATCGTGGAAATCTTTCTGGCATCGCCGGTAACCAGCATTGATGGCAGGGTCGTTTCAAATGAAATCAAACGCCGCCACGCGACCAGCTTATGCTCGCGGATCACATGTTGAATCGTTTCGGCAAGATCGACAGGCAATAATTTATCCGGTTTCATCACGCGCGACTGATGGAAATCCAGCAAGTCTTCAATAATGTGCTGCAAGGATAAGGTGTTTTCACGGACGATGTGGATAATTTCCCGTTGCTCCGGTTTTAGTTCGCCGCCAACGCCGTCGCGCAATAGTTCGGTACCTTCGCGAATTGCGGTTAATGGTGTTTTCAGTTCGTGCGACATATTGCGCAGAAAACGTGTTTGTTGCGTTTCCAACGTTTGCAGGCGGGAACGCAGCCATTCAAGGCGTTGGCCAAGATAACGTAATTCGGCGGGTCCCGGAATTTCGATTGCTTTGGAAAAGTCGGCGCCGCCCAATTGATGGATTGCCTGATTAATTTTCTTTAATGGCCGGGCGATCAGCGAGGCAATCAAAATCGCTGAAAACAAAGCGATCAATAGCGACGCCCACAAGAAATAAAACCGCTTCGACTGGCTTTCGTCGGCCATTTCCTGCAATTTGTCCACGGAGTTCTGCGCCAGAAGGTTGGCGGCACTCTGAACAACTTGCGTTTTCATAGTAAGGTCATGATAACCGTCGATGATTTTGTCTAAATTTTCTTTGTTGTTTTTGGAGTCCTGCAAAAATTCAAACAACAACGCTTCTTGTATGAGTACTTCATCCAGAACACCTCTTTCAGATGTTAGAAGATGTGTATTCAGCTTTTGACGTGTCTCCTGAAAAATCTGCTGCATTTGTATATAACTATCCAGTACCGAATTTTCTTTCAGAATCATGTATTGTTGTGCCAGACGTTCGAGTGTTTCGGTTTGTTGGGCAAACTGGCTCGACAGGCGGGCGACAGAGACCGATTGGAATACCGAAGCGCTGCTTTGATTTGCCAGATTATCCAGAGTGTGATTCTGCTCGGTCAGCACAACAACCAATGGCAAGCAGACCAGAAGAAAACCCAAGACAACAAATTTTAGTAATGAACGCGGGTAATACATGGCTGGATATCACTATAATTGCAGTAGGTTTTTTTAAAATTTTTGATACTATACCAACGAACTATACACGAATGCATCTATTCAATGATACTTTTCCGCTTGCGCTGGTTGCCGCTATTGCGCAAAATGGTGTTATAGGACATGAAAATAAATTGCCATGGCGGTTAACCGAGGATCTTAAACATTTTCGCGCGTTGACTACCGGCCATGCGGTTGTTATGGGGCGTAAAACTCGTGAATCGCTACCGCATGCTTTGCCTGATCGGCAGAATATCGTAGTGACCCGAAATCAGAATTTTCGGGCAAACGGCGGCGAAACTGCTGTATCGCTTGCCGATGCAATCGGTAAAGTACGGTTGCCAGCGCCGATTTTCTGCATTGGTGGTGGTGATCTTTATGCTCAAGCGATGCCTTACGCGGCAGCTTTATATCTTACCGAAATCAATGCTGATTTTGCGGGTGATATATTTTTCCCCGATTTTAATCGGGATGATTGGCAGCGTATCGCGCACGAGCCGCATTCTGCGCCCAATGGTCTTACCTATGCGTTTAATACGTATGTACGCAAAGCCCTCATGAAAAATAGCGGCCAATAAGGGAGTAAGTTAAAGAGAAGAAAAAGAAGCCAAATTGCGCACAAATTAAAAAATTTTGCGATAATAACAACCCTAATTCGCGCGGGTATCGCGCGTATCTTAGCCGGGATGGCGGAATTGGTAGACGCAGCGGACTCAAAATCCGCCGGTAGTGATACTGTGAGGGTTCGAGTCCCTCTCCCGGCACCACATAATAATCTCCCTTCATTTCATCAAGTCTCAATTCCCTAAGTTTTCATAGTGGGAACTACGGATATCTGTTTTATATTGTCTCAAGAGGTCTTTTGACATCCCAATAAAACTGGGGGTATATCTGGGGGTGTAACCTCAATGTCTACGAGATATACCCCCAATGTCTATTCCGTCTTCAGTAGCCACGCCAAAGCGTAAAAATACACGACGTGGTGCGCTAACCGATGTAGTTATCAAACAGGCAAAAACACGAGATAAGGCATGCAAACTTTTTGACGGCGGAGGAATGTATCTGTTAATCCATCCAAACCGTCGATGAGCTTTTGCAAGGCTTCATTCGGCTCTTGACGGACAAACACCGGATGCGGTTTACTTCAACCAACTGCC
>DBDN01000086.1:90517-91144 GCA_002293615.1 Betaproteobacteria bacterium UBA931
GTACAGATATATGGGGCCACTTCTATGACAAAACCTTTCCACCGAAAAAATAGTCCGTCTCGGCGAGCTTTGGTACTCGCGCTGTTGGTTGGCCTGTCAGGCTGTGCGTATGCGACGAAATCGAATCGAAAGGAAGTATCCATGAACCAGGTAACCATGAATCTGTGGCAAACGATTGAAGCCTTGGCGAAACAAGTGCCGTTCTCGAAAGCCAAAATCGAGGCTCTGTTATCAGCCCCTCTTTTTGAAACCGATTACACAGGCAATGATGTGTTCCAGTTTTATGCGAGCGATCGCATTGAGTTGAAAGGGGGAGTGATCATTTCAAAAGTTGACTTGCGGATCAAGCGGCAGGGAGTGGATCCCGGCTTCATGGTGCTGAATATCGAAGGCGCCTGCGTCCGCCTGGATGAAGTCCGGCGTTATTACGGTGAAATGACGATCACCGAAACTCCCCGAGGTCATCCTGACAATGTAACAGCGTATACTGCCATTCAGCATTGGGGAGAGCTGTCGTTCGCTTTCAAGGAACGCAATCCGGATTGCCTCGCTGGCATCGCCTTTAATCCAAAAAAATGAGTACTTCGATTGTTGGCGCGAAACCTTTCATTGGCTGTTTTCAGGCTA
>DBDN01000041.1 GCA_002293615.1 Betaproteobacteria bacterium UBA931
CGTTCAACCTGTTCGCGCTTTTCAGGCGGATAATTGCGCGCTTCCCAGCCCGCGCCGTGCTTTTCAAAAAAATCTTTTCTCGACTCGTTTCTTGATTCGCCTTTCATCCGATTGTCTTATTTGAAACTTGCACTGCAACCGATCATCGCGGTAATGCCCGGCATCGGGTAGCCTTTTGCGTATTCGTAATCCCGATCGAAAATATTATCGATAGAAAGGAATATCTCCGCATCGTTAATCTGCCCGCCTGGCTTTTTGAATTTTCGGCTGAAACGCGCATTCACCAGCGTAATATTATCAAGCTTATCCTTTCCGGAAAGCGCACCGTAATTGAACCCGCCAGCGCGCGCGCTCGTGCCCTGATACAACCCGCGAATATGCTGCATATCCGCGTAAACATAATAACGCTCGTCATAATGCCAGTTCACACCCGCCTGAAACGTAAAGTTCGGAGTATAAGGCAACGTGTCGCGTTCAACACCATTGTTTCCTGTCGCTTTGGCATCCAGCCAAGTGGCACCGGCAAACAACTGCCACTGTGGTAACGGCCTGACAGAAGAAGACAGCTCCAGACCGCGAATACGGTAGCGGCCAACCGGGTCGTTATAAGCGACCGGAATCGGCCCGCCGAAATAAGCGCGAAAACGGTCTTTTCCCTTGTCGTAAAAAAGTGTTGCACTGCTCTCAATTTTATCCTGCCATGAATAAGAAGCGCCCAACTCATAGTGATCAGTCACTTCCGGTCTCAGATCGCGCCAGAACTGCTGAGGGTTTTCCGGGCCATTGGGACCCAGCAGCCCCTGCAACACAACGGGCGACGGATAATTCACCCCTCGCGAATAATTCATGTTGATATTGATATCTTTATATCCGGCAACCACCCCGGCCTGAGGCGCGGCCTTATCGTGGAATTCATTATGATGGTAATAACGAAAACCCAATGAAGGCGTTATATACCATGAAGAAACGCTGCCCCAGGTTTGATGAAACCCCAGATAAGGCGAAAACATCGTGACATCCGGGAAATTCCATGTCGTACTGGTGCCGGTTCCGTAAACATGCTGCTTATTGGTGAATTCGCTTTTATCCAAATCAATCCCCAGCGCTAACTCTCCTTGACGCCACGGACGAAGTATTTCTTTACCGCGCAAGCCGTATAGCCTGATGTGTTGCCGTGACCATCTGCCATCCTGGTCGTAACGGACACCATTATTCAATTCCTGCAAAAGATCGAATTTCGTGTCATCCCAATACGCTTTCAGGTAGCCCTCCGCTGCGGCATAGCGATGGTTAAGCGTTAATGTCGAAAACGATGTGCGTGTGTCGAAACGCTCCGCCATCGGCCAACTAATGCCGTTATTGTCGCCCGGCAATTCATCCGGACTTGGCGCCAGGGTTTGCGCGCTTACCGCATTGGCCAAAAAGCGAATGTCCCAATGCCGGTTTAATGCGTAGCCTGCGTTGACGTAATAGTTTTCCTGCTGCCCGCGCGAATGCGCACGATGACCGTCGGTAGAAGCCCAATTCTGTGCCAGATAAATATCGAAGCGATCTTTCTTATAACCCGCCGCAATGTCTTCGATAAAAGTAGCGTAAGTACCGCCGCGCAAACCGAAAAATATCTCTTTGCCGTATTCCTGCATCTTTCTCGGCTCAATATTTACCAGCGCATAGCCGCTGCCAAACTGTACCGGTTGCGGGCTTTTGTATATCTGCATGCTGCCGATCGTACCGACTGCGATACTGTCGCCGAACGTCTGCCCATAAAGAGCGCCGCTGCGCGGCGCGCCATCAAACTGAATCGCAATATCCGGGCTGGGATGGCTCGCACCGCGCCCGCGCACATAAAGGCTGTGGCTCGTTTGGCTACCCACTGCGTTCTTGCTCTGAAAAATTACACCCGGAACATTACGCATCGTTGAAGCAAAATCCTTGCTGCCCTGGTCGCGAATATTTTGCTCAACGATGATGTTGTATTGGCTGCCGAATTTGCTTACCGTTGGGCTGGACGGTGGCATTTCCGTTTCATCCATCACGGTAATTTCTTCCAAACGTTGTACGTCCGTTTGAATATGTCTGCTCTCCATAGGTTGAGCATCAACCTTACTCACCGACGATAGGAGCACATATAAAATACTAATAAAAATCAATCTATTAACGGATGTTTTACGTTTTTTTTGATAGGTTTCCATGAGTGCCATCCTGTATTTTTCAGCCCAAAGTGGCACGCATTATATAATAGGTGGCACAAACAGCAAATTTTCTTGCGTAAAAACACTACGGCAACACAAGATTGCCTTTTGGCACGTCCCAGAGTTTCTCAAAGATAGTTTTATTTAAGTCATACAACATGACTTGCTGCGTTAGTCGGTAAATTTTCAAAAAAAGAACCCGCCTTTCAGGGCGGGCTCTTCGCTCTATAAAAAGATCTGGACTNNTTCAGGGCGGGCTCCTCGTTCTATAAAAATATCTGGGCTCCTTGGACAATTATTACTATCACACCAATAGAGCCCTGTAGATCCGCTTGCCGGAAGAGGACCATCCCGGCCATCATCGTAATTCGTCCACTCTCTGACCCGTTGTCTCGTTAAATTATTATATATCCCGCCACTGATCGTTCCATCACAATAAGGTTTGCCCGAAACTGTTAAATAGGGCATCCTGGAATTGTATTTATAAGCAACGTCTATCAAATCCTCATAGCGAATCTGGAATCCACCGGGTACAAGCGTCCCACCTCTGTTGTTATACCAGTTTGCACTGTTCTTACCGCTCCACTTGCTCCGGTCTCTATCCCAAGTTATAGTGTCATTACTACAAAGATTGATGACGCGCTGGTCGCCATAGCCAACACCGTAAAGCTCATTACTCGGTTCCGTTGTATAGAAAACCGCTTCTTTGGTTGCGCCGACACTTTTGAGTTTTCCGGCCAACTGCCGCCGAACCGGCTTAGTGCCATATACTTGAAAGTACGCGCCGCCTCCAGGTATTCCGCCCCATGTATAAATCGCCTCATCATCATCCCGCGGAACGGCAACTCCGCCCGCATAACGGACAATCAGTTTGTTAACGGCCGGGTAGCCCGAATTGCCGCCCATCAATACCCGCGGTGTGCAGGAATACTGACCATCGCCATCGCCAGGGTTAGCGCTATTAAACCCAATATGCCGATTCAGCCCAGTAACGACAACACGCCCATCCGACAACATTGCCCCCGTCCAACCGTAGCCGCCATTAATATAGACGATATCTTTAGCATACTGGTCATACTGGGTCATCCGTATCGGCTGCTTGATATAAGTATCAAGCTCGCTGGTAGATGTGACTTTCCCGCTGTTTTGGGTAAGCAATGCCTTATCGGCCACTGCGCAACGAAACGACCGCCCCCATCCCCACAATGAGTACTTACCGTTCTTATCAAAAGATACCGCATACTGGCCTTCGTAGGCGCCACCCACCAAAACTACCGTTTCTTTGACGCCATCCGCATCCACGAAATAATCGGTAATATTGAGCGGTATACCTTTATCACGTGTGTTTGCCGCTTCCCCTTTCTGGTATGTGGTTTGGTAGAATGTGCCGCTTCCCCAAGTATAGACATCACCATCATCCGTAATCGCGATCGCGTTGTATTCCCCACCATCGATATAAGCAACCTTTTTCTTAATTTGTGCCGTCGGCGTTGTTGTGCCAAACGTTGGACAAGGCCGTGCTTGATAATGAGGGCCTCTTACCGATCCTCTTCCAGGTACAGTGTAGGTGTTATAAACAATTGCATAATCGGTAAATCGGTTCGAAGAATCGGTACCCGTTTCATACCCCGTATCCACACAGCCGGCTGTTCCGTGTAAACTGTCGCCCCACGACCATACCTCACCCTCTTCAGTCACGGCATAAAAAGTATGAGCCGTCGTAAACAGCCGCACCACTTTTTGCTTAGAAAGCGGATGGTTTGGATCTTTGAAATCTCTGACGGTTTCAAATCTCGGCTGGGTATCCCGCTCAGTCACGGAATTGTTCTCAAACCCAACATAATGACCATGATGGTTGTAATTTCCGCTATGGCCATTCTTGCGATATCCCCATACGACGATATCGCCGCTAGTGCCGTCAGCTTTTTGGGGCGTTGCCATCACTGCGCTCGAAATCAGGCTGCCTACGCCCAACCCCTCTGCCGGCCCCCTTGTTTTAGGCCCTGGCAAAACAGGATCGTTGGCATCCGCCCAAGCCGTTAAACAATACATCAATAACACGGCAGGCAAAGCAACCCATTGCAAAAATCTTCCGTGTATTTGGTTATCTCTCATCGTACACCTCTGTCTGTTCATATATTGCATATTGGTTGTTTTAACGTCTTCATCATTGGATATAGCGGATCGAACTGCGCCGATTACCACTGCCCGCTACGCCGCCGCCGCCTGAACGTATAAGGGGAGAAGCGTCGATCAAATGGGTGCGCTGCTCCTGCTCCGCCGTCACTGCCATGATATTGACTTTTCCGCCACGGGTAACAAATTTGGCTGTTGTCAGCCCAACATCAAATTCC
This sequence comes from Betaproteobacteria bacterium UBA931, assembly GCA_002293615.1. Classification (GTDB taxonomy): domain Bacteria; phylum Pseudomonadota; class Gammaproteobacteria; order Burkholderiales; family Casimicrobiaceae; genus UBA931. The sequence goes on from DBDN01000041.1 coordinate 4,547, forward strand.
TCATACGTCCTGCCATTATTATTAAACAAAGACCATCCCGAATCGACATCGCGCGCATATAAGCGCGTCACAAACGATGATGTGGTACACGGGTTTTTTTGCTCCAAAGGAGGAACAAAACGATTGGCGGCAAAGGTCATCGCGCCCGACAAAGAATCCGGGCTGGTCATGATTTGAAACCCCCGCTCCAGATCCTCAAACCAACCGTTATCGCCGGGATCTAATCCCGGAACGGCAATATTTGTCACATTAACAAAGCCGGAGCCCGCCGCCCGCGGCCTAAACGGAAATGCCGACCCATCCGAGGGCGTTCTATCATACCCATCATTAATGGCATACATGCTATGCGTCAGCTCGGAATATCGGCCGGTCTCATGATCATAAACATCACCGCTATCGTAAAAACGCCCGGTACCCACCATGATCCACCGTTCTTGCATTTCTCCAGCTTTGCCGTCGGTCAGCTCAAAACGCGGCTCGGTATTGATCGGTTGCGGCCTGCCTTCGGGATCCGTCAATTCGGCAAGTTTATCCACGCGCCAGTTTTCGGTATCCTGGCTACTGATGTCAAAACGCCAAACGTTACCCAGCTGATCGCCACCATATACCTGAAGCGCCGTTTGATCGGAAGCGTCTCTCACATAGGCGCGAATATACGCCAGCCCGATCGGTTCTTCCGGCGTCCCTTCAGATGTGCATAATTCCAACTCATCCAATGGTTTCCCGTTTCTGAGATCGACGAAGAAAATACATCCTTTTCCATCGCCTTTTTCGTTCTCAACATCGCCAACCTTGGGCAGAAGACCTAAACCAGGCGCGTTGTTGATGCCTGACGGCAATATGGCCACCCATTTCTTGGAAACCAATTCGCCATCCGTGTTTTTAAGCAAATTACCGTCACTGTCTTTTTTGGCGTACTCGGCGGCATTTATTTTTACCATCAAAGCGCGGCCAAAAGTGTAGCCCATGTTTTCATCGGTAAACGTCCACATATATGAATCGCCGTTCTCTACATTGCTGGCAAATGGGTCCGTCACATCCAGCGCATAATAGCCCGTTCCACCTTTACCCATGCCGCCGACCAAAAGCGTGCGCCAATCGGGAGCATTTTCGCCGTTGTCGCCGCTGTTGAGATCAACATCAATCACTCGTGGTGTGGTATCAATATAATAATAATGTTTCCAGACATCGCCTGCATCGGGAGGAAGCGCCAGATTCACGATTCCTTTATCCTCTTTGCTTCTGAAAAGCTCCGGCGGAATAAATGCCCACCTTTCCTCGCCTTCGTCATCAAAAGCATGCAGCATGCCGTCGTTACCCGCTACATAAATCACCCGCTTTCTGCTTTTATTATCACGGACAAATTCGTCATACCCCTGATCAGTCTCTTTATCATACAAGGGATGCCCCGGCTCTTCGATCACCACCGGCGTAGAACGGGTAAAATCACCCAACGGCCCCGTTCGTGGGCGATATTTTCCGCCGCCGCACAAACCATTAATTTCCAGGCTCGTATCTCCGCGCAGATAAGCAATCAAGTCCTGCTGTTCCGTTTCGTTTGCGGAAAGTGTTTGTAATTGTGCCTCCGCCAAATTGGCATGCGCGAAAGGAATGCCGATCCCCTCCGGGTGAAGAGGATCGTCAAATTTTGCGGTAAAGACTTTGCGCGAATCCTGCCAAGCCGTTGGCGAGCCTGCCAGGCTTGCGGCAAGCCTCTGCGCTGCTTCCCATTGTACCGCTCCGGTATTAAAATTTTCTACCACCTTTCTTTTTACCAATTCACCACTCCAGCCCGGGTTAAAACTGGCATGATAGGCAACCCCATCTGTGGAGTCCAAATCTCGCGTAATCGGCACACCCGCTTCCGAATATGTTCCGCCCCTATTGCGGATCGCATCGATTCCCTGTTGATACTTATTGCTCCCGTTTTCGATGGCAAGATCGTAATCAGCCGGGTTGGTCGATGCCGTAAATGAGCCGAAGCCGGTTAATGTTGCGTGCCAGAGATCGTCCACTGTCGTGCTCTCGTTTTTCACCGGTTTCGGCCATTGTTCTTCTTCTTTACATATGGCGTCCAAAAGCTCATCCTGGGAGCGCTTCGCCAATAATTCGCCTTCTGCGCCATAAGCCAGCGAAATCAAGTTCATGTGCCGCCATAATGCCGGATCCTGATCGGTAAGATCAACGTTATAATCCACCGGAAAGGTTTTGAGTTCATTCAACCATGCATAGAGCGAAACATCCGCCAACGTATTGGCTGAAGTATCACCTTCGTGAAGAGGTAACGGCCAGGTTGCGCCCGCAATCAAATCCATACCGAGAACTCTGACCGGCTTGGACGTCGGCGGATTTTTAGCCACTGTATTGTCTTGATTGCCGACACCTGTAAAATCATCATCGTTCCAAACACCATCGGTCAAAGCAATAGTGTAGTTACGTTGACAAGCATAAATAAGAAAATCATTCTTTTCTGCAAAAGCTTCTCGCACTCGATCAACGCCCGTTTTCAGCGGCGTCCCAAAGTTTCTTGCTGGATCTTCTCCATTTTGTTCCAATAATTTCTTAAAAATTTCATATTTGTTTTTATTGGCAATACTACTATCACTACCATAAAACTCTATTGGCTTATTAATCTCTGTATCATTAAGCCTTGTAAAGCCAACCCGCAATAGTTTCTTGTCTTCACCATCAGCCTTGTCTTTATCAATTCCGGCCAAAGCAAAAGTAGCAACTGTGCGCGTTGCCGCTGTGCGGTTGCTGTAATAAGCATACCAGTTGGCGTAATTATTTAATTCATCCGCGTAAGAACGCGTTTTTTCAACTACCTTTAGATTGCCGTTTTCATCTTTTTCAAGAGCACTGTATTTCACCTCATTAGGAGAAGGATTTTTATAATCCAGCACAGTTAACGTAAAGGATGGATATTTCAAATGACTCTCTCTACTTGGCGAATAGTGCTCACCATAAAGATGATAATAATATGGATATTTATACTCATCCGTTCTCTCTTTCTGGCACGCCTCCGGGGAAGCTGACCCAATAAAGAGCACTCCCTCATCGTAGGCTGCTGGTGTTGCCGGGTTCCCGTCCGGCGTCGCCGACTTGGATTGATAGTATTTACACCATTTAACGCTGGTACGAAAGTAGTGAATCGGCGTTGCTACGTCTGTCAGTTTTTCCAGCTCGTTTTTCTGCTCTTGAGGAGCGGAAGCCATATAGCGCTGCCCCAAAGCATACCGTTGATCCGCTTTATATGTTCTTTCGTTTTTATACAGCGTTTGGATATCCCTGAAATTAAGCGTTACGGGAACACCTGCCGGCCTTTCTATTCCTTCAAACTCTTCCGGCCAACCCACTTTAGTCCAGCCATTACTGACATCTTTCATTGATGGGAAATTGACCTCGTCGCCATCTTCATTGATGAATACAGGAGGGCGGTAAATGTTTTCCGGGTTATAGGCCAAATTGTTGAACCCATATGCCGCAAGAGGCGGTGAAAGAACTGTTGCCGCCTTTTTCTTGGCTTCTTCCGGATTAATTGTACATACAACACCAGCAGAATCACAAGTACGATAAGGGTTAGGGTAAGGATATCCACACACATCAATGGTGTGACAACTGGGGTCGCTCGGCGTACAAAGCATCACACCACCGGCAATACCATCCGCGCCGCGCCAACATGCGCGCTCAACATCCCCGATGCCCTCCGGCGCGTGCGTCCAGTTCATGCTTCCCGAATCGTCGGCCAGCAACATCATGTTAATCGGTACGATACCGGTCGTTGCCATCGGCTCATCCGGAAGCGTAACCGGCGAATTGTCGTTTGCAGCCATGCCAAGCGAAGAAAACAATAAAAAGGAACACGCCAATAAAGCCCGTGAGGCCTCTCTCATTGCTCCTGAAAAACATTTGGTCGAAGTCATTGCCCTCTCCTCTAATAACCTTATCTTAATTACTTTATATTGATAACCGTTTTCCTATAAGCCTCAGCTTAAAAAAACCTGCGCATAAACAGTTGTACTCCTGGGGCCATCCACGCGCACCGTAACACGAAAAACCGGGCCATTTGCTCTTGTGCCTATTGCGCCTACTTCGCCGTCGTTTCTTTGTGCCATTGGCGCAGCCCCTACTCCCGTCACCATACATAATGCGGGATTTAGCTCAGCATTCATCCCCCCTGTAAAGTCACTGCTGCACATTCTCTCTACGACGCTATAAATAGTGAACCCATCGGCAGCGGTAATAACAAGAGCTTCCCCGACTGGCGGAATACTGCCGCTTTGCAGTATATCGGGGATACCTTTATTGTTTTGCGGCTGAAGATTTGGAAGGATATAACTGAAATTGGCAAAATTTCCGCCATTGATGACTGCGCTTATATCTCTTATTACACGCTCTACCGCATGGTTCACCTGCGCCTGCGATGCCTGGCGAAGCGACAAATTACCCACTGCCAACAATGAAGTATCCGTTGAACGGATCATTGCCGCAGTAACCAGCATCATGGCAGTAAGCACAATCAGGGTGATAAAAAGAACAATACCTTTTTGTGAACCTGTTCTTTTTATCTGACCGGCCGATAAAAGACCCCTAGAATTATTTCTCATGATCGCTCCGTTAAGGATTAGGATTCCAGACCGTATTTATCAAAGGAATAATGGTTTCGTATTGACGATAACGCCAGCCAAAAGCGCCATCGCCCACCGAAAAAGTCAATGGTCCTATCGGTTGGGCACCGGCACCGCCACCTTGAAAAACGGTGGTTCTAAAATTAGCAGCGTTGGCAAGCTCTCTATCCGGTTGATCCGCCTGTACGATAACGGCCACACGCACCGATTTAATATCATTGCTTTCTATTGTCCCTCCCGAAGAAAGTACTTGCGCAAGATCAAGCTCACCGGCACTTGTGCCGGCATTCATCCAGAGATCAACCACGCCATCGCCATTACTATCTACGCCATACTGCGCTCGAAAAAAAACCACATTTGATATTATCGGGTCAATACGCTGCACCGACCAGTTGTTTCCCGGCGCTCCGGTTGTATTGGCAACTTGCCAGACCGCCATTTGAAGCGTTCCCCCGTTGTCAACGTAAAAGCTCCGCCTGCCAACAGCCCCAAGGTCCAGAACACTTGCACCTGACGCAATCTCTGTGGGGGCATCTAAAGTCAATGCCACCATACCGTTCACATTCGGGTCTATCGATGTAGCCACTCGATAGACGCGGCAAGGGCGGCTATCCACCACCAACGTATCCCCAACCCTGACCCCCAGCGGCGCCTGAACAGTCAGGTCATTGGTGCCGGGAGCACCGCCATTATTGACGGGAAGCAACATAAAATTACTCGGTGAAGTGCCATAATAAACATGGACCATATCGAAATTATTGTTACCTGTTCTCTCAATAGCGACCGGCGCCGGGAAAAGGGGCAGTGAACCCGTCGCACCAATAGCGATTGTCGGGAACGTCATAACGTCGTCGCAGTTGGTAAACGCATTGCGATTCGGCGTATTGGCAATAATCGCCCCCGCATTTCCTATTTCCTGCTCCAGCGTGAAAATGGCATACAATCCGGAAATTTGTGCATCATTCACGGTTTCCGCCACACGCTGATTGGCTTCAACGTTTTCATAAATCCGGTAAGTCGCGTAAATGGCCAGCAAGCCGATGACCAAACCGACCATCAGCTCAACCAATGAAAAGCCTTTTTGTTTGTTGTAAAACATAATGATATGCTTCCTATTCATTCAAACAACAGTCTCAACGTTTATTCGTTTATTTACGGCCCCGGGTTCCTGCCGATCGTACTGGTCTGCGAATATGTATGGGTAACGCCATCGGGGCCGGTCCATTGAATATTAACCGTCACCAAAAAACTCGTGATTGGAATGTCTCCTGCGGGTGTTCCGTCTGCCGCGGCTGTTCCTTGCACAATGGTTACTGTCGGCGCCGCTGCCCCCGGTAGCTCCTGTACCTTGCCACTAAAGTCATCATACCGTCCCCCCCCATCAGTTCCGTAGGCCGCCGCCGCCGCGAATGTTGGCGATGCTGCCCATATTTCGCCGATATAGGCATTCGCCAAATGCATCGCTTCCGCGCGATATTGGACATCTCCAGTCGTTGCCATCGTTCTCGCCTGAAGGGCGACAATGGCAACAAGCCCCAGCGCAAAAATCAGAATAGACACCAACACCTCAACCAGCATAAACCCCTGCATTTTTCCGCAGGCTTGGCTTGGTTTTTTTCTCCGGTTTGGCAACATGTTCAGCCTCTCTTGTTTATTCGCTTCAATGGGTCATACACACTTGACCGCTTGCATAAACCTTACGGCAACCGAGCAAAAGAAATCATCCCGTACCGACAAACGGTCAGCATACGAGCACAAACGGAAAGCGCCCGCATATGCGAGCGCTTTTTAAAAACAAGCATTTGTTAAACGTTAGTCACGCGATATTTTCGCAAACTTTGCTTTTTCGCCGAGTAATGTACTAATTTGATCAAGCAACTCGTCTTCCTGATACGGCTTACCGAGATAAGCGCCGACGCCAAGCGCCATCGCGCGTTCGCGATGTTTATCGGCTGTGCGCGAGGTAATCATGATAATCGGAATGTCTTTAAAATCCGGGTCGCTTTTCGCCAGCTTGGCAAACTCAAACCCGTCCATGCGCGGCATTTCAATATCAAGCAAAATAATATCCGGGCGTTTTTCCGTGAGCATTTTCAGCGCATCGAAGCCGTCTTTGGCCATTTCCGCGATGTAGCCTTCGCGCTGCATCAGCCGCGAGGTCACTTTGCGAATTGTCAACGAATCGTCAACGATCAGCACACGCGGCGCGCTGCCGAGCTCCTCTTCTTTTTTCTGTACCGACGCAACCGGCTGCGTCATTTTGACCGGAGTCCGCTCGCGATGCGACAACTGCACCGGATTGACGATCAAGACAATCTCACCTGTACCCAATATTGTGGCGCCGGATAACCCCTGAATGCGGCGCACTTGCTGTGTGCCGGCACTCTTAACGACAACCTCCTGATTGCCCAGAATTTGGTCAACATGGACGGCAACCCGTCCTTGCCCGGTACGCAGGAAGATCACGGGGTTATAGCGCGTCATTTCCGGCAACGTGTCCGCACGATCCACCAAACGATCAAAATAGAAGAACGGATATTTTTCGCTGCGATAAATAGTTTCACCGCTTCGATACATTGCCGCCAGCGTTTTTTCACTGACGTGTTCGACTTGCTCGACCATGGCCGCCGGCACGGCCCAGATTCGGTTCTGTGCGCCGCGCAACAATACTGTTTGCGCCACCGCAACGGTCAGCGGCAAATAAATCGTGAATTTTGTACCCCGACCCGGCTCGCTGCTCACTTCGATGCGGCCGCCCAACGCGGTGATTTCCGATTGCACAATATCAAGGCCGATACCGCGCCCGGAAACCGCCGTCACCGTTTTTGCCGTACTGAAGCCGGGCTCAAAAATCAGGTTCAGCAATTGCGCCTCGTCAAGCTTGCCGCTGTCGATTCCTTTGGCCTGGGCTTTTTCGCGGACTTTTTCGAGGCTCAAACCGGCGCCGTCATCGGAAAGCACCACAACAATTTCGCTGCCCGCCTGACGGACTTCAATGGCAATTTCGCCATGCCCGGGTTTACCCGCCTTTTGGCGGATTTCAGGCGCTTCAATCCCATGATCAAGCGAATTGCGCAACAGGTGCTCCAACGGAACGATAAGACGTTCCAGCACAGCACGATCAAGTTCGTGTTGCCCGCCGCGAATTTCAAGGTTGGCGCGCTTTTGCAATTCCTTGGTCAATGAACGCTGGATGCGATAAAGCCGTTCGGTCACGCTGGAGAACGGAACGGTACGAATGCCGAACAGCGACTGTTGCACGTCGCGGGAAATCTTCGATTGCGAAAACAGCGCCTGGTTGACGGTATCCAGATGCCCCAGCATCGCTTGCTGAATCGTCGCCACATCGTTGACGCCTTCGGCCAAAGAACGCGTCATTTCTTGCAGCTTGGTATAACGATCAAACTCCAACGGATCGAAATCACCGTAAATCTCTTGCATCTGCTCAAGCTGCGCCTGAATCTGCGATTCGGCTTCGATCTCAATGGCGCGCACGTTTTGGCGCAGACGAATCACGCTGCCCGTCAATTCCAGTAAATCCGTTTTCAATTCGCGCAGCTCGCCTTCGGCCCGCGTCCGCGCGATAATAATCTCGCCGGTTTCGTTCACCAACTGGTCAATACGCGAAGAAGAAACACGCAGCAACGCATTTTCGCTGGTGACTGTTTTCAATGTTTTTGCGGCTTTTTGGGCGGCCGCCAGGGTTCGCGCGGCACGCTCGGTCTCTTGGGATTGAAATACCCCGGCAGTGGACACATCGCCGTCTTTGTCCGGCCGCGGCCTGTCTTCCACAATTTCCGGGGGCTCCTCAGCCTCTTCTTCGGCTTCAAGCCACGGAAGCTTGATATCGGTTTCCCCTGCGGCCAAACGCTCCAATACATAACCGATGTGCTCGAAATCCTCTTCGAGAGCAAGAAACAATCCTTCATCCGGTTTATTTTCTTCAAGGCGGGTTTCCATCTGATGCGCCAATTCCCCCAGACGCATGGCGCCCACCATTCGGGCTCCGCCTTTGAGCGTATGCAAAGAACGTTTCAGCTTAAGCTGTAAATCCTGATTTTGGCTGTCTTGGCACCACTTCCACAAAACATCTTGCGCATTGCTGAAAAGCTCTCTTGATTCATCCAAGAACAAGGGTAAAAGCTGCGCGTCGACCTCATCATGAATTGAGCGCAACGCCTCATACTCTTCGACCGCTTCCGGCACGTTCACTGCGGCTTGCGGGGAGTGCTGGGAAAAAATTGAACGAAAATCAAAATCGCTTGGGGAGCCGGATTCCCCCCCCGCTTTTTCTGTGCTCCCGACAGCCGGCGGTATTATCGGTTCCTTTTGGTCAGGCTGTGCTATCGGCGCCGTTTTGATCTTCGGTTTTTCAATAAGCGGCGTCATTGATGACTCTACCGTTGGTATCGCTCCCGCGCTGTCCTCCTGAAATGCTTTTTTAGCTTCATGCAAAATATTTTCTTCGGCATCCGGCTGCCCACCTTCCGGAATGCAATATTCCTGTCTTTGTAATTGCTTGATTTCTTTGACAATGGCTTCGGCTTCCCGCTCTTCAGCCATGGCAAAAGCTTCTTTCACCGCAATACGGTCGAGCAAAGCACGCAAACCCGCCACAGCCCGGGCGACGACCGGAATCATTTTCGACGAAGGCCGAGCGCCGGAACGCGCGTGCTCTTTGACCGTGAGCAAAAACAGTTCCAGCGATTTGGCAATTTCGGCAACCTGGAAAAAGCCCGTTGTCGAAAGAATGCTTGCCAGCGTATGCGCCGCACGAACCATCTCATCGTCCGGGGTATGCGCCGAATCCATCTGCATCAACGTCATTTGGCGGTTCAGCATTCCCCAATGCTGTTCGGCCTCTTCAAGGAACAAATCGAACAACGTGCGCGTTAACACAACGCTGCCAATGCGTATATTTTCCTCCGTCGCCAAGGCAACATCCTGTCCGGCGGGTGCTGTGGACGATTTCGCCGTCATCTCTTCAATTTCTGCGCTCTCCGGGCTACTGTCAGGCTCATCGCCAAACATGCGTAATTCGACTACTGCCGACCTGCGATGATGAGGCGCGGGCTTCGTCGAGAGCGCACCCATTTCAAGATGGATCGTATCGCCGTCCTGGCGAACACGCACTTCATTGCCATCACTCCGAGACGATGTCTCCAAGACTATCCCGGAAACGAAGTCCTTATTCTCTCGTGCTTCTTCCTCATAACTTCCGGCAAGCGGAACTTCGAAAACAATATGGCCTTCCGTTTCCAAAACAGCGTGCGATACAGGAGCATGCGCTTTCTCTTTCTTGCGAAGCGGTATCTCTAAGCGAAAATCGCTGTCATCTGCTGACAGCGATTTCTCGATGACTGGCCTCTCTGCTGTTTTTCCCCCACTATCGCTGATTTCCGAACGAGACGGTACGCCATAACTTTTCTGAGCTCCGGCGGTTACAGGCGGCGCTTCCATCCTGACTCGAGATGGGGAAACATCTTTCGTTTTTTCAATATCCGTATGCGCTATGGAGATGTGCGACAACATATCGCCACCGATGTGTGGCGGCGTAATCGGCGCTTTAGCGACCACTTCCATGGAAATTTCCTGCGCATCATCATCAGACAAAGCAGGAGGTTCGCGATGAAGCGCTTGCGCCGCTACGGCACTTTTCGGCGCTACCAGCTCTGCCGCCGCCACTGGCGCTGGTGACGACTGGATAGGCGCTATTGTTTGTATTGTTTCTATCACCGGAAATGGCGGCATCGCTTCTTTTTGCACCGTGTCTGTTTGCCGCACCGAATCAGCAATAACCGCCGCTTTCTTTTCCGAGATCTTTGCTTCCGGTAACGGTGTTTGCTTAACGGCGGCGACAACCGGTGACGCGTCTACAACCGCCGGCGATTGGGCGTGTTTTTCATGCTTCGCTGACGGATGCGATGTCGGCGAACCGCCGCCCGCCAATTCCTTTTCAACCGCGGCAATGGCCGCATGAAGTATTTCAGGTGCCGGCGATACCTTTTTCTCGCTGATGAGCGACTGCACCCAACAACGAAATTCGTTTTCCGCCGTTTCCATCATATTCAATACGACAGGCGTTGCCGGACAACCAATTTCAAGCAGTTTGTTATGGATTTTCTCAACATCGAAAGCAAGCTCGCCGAGATCCGTCAACCCGACCATCCGGCCGGAGCCTTTCAAGGTATGGAAAGCACGGCGGACGTTGCGCAACAATTCAATATCCCCGGGGCTGCCGGCCAACAATTTTCGGTTATCGCGGACGCTGTCAAGCACTTCCATGGCTTCGGCAAGGTAAATTTCCAAAAGCTCATTGTCGAGATCGCCGGCATCGATACTTAATAATCGTTTGCCCTCTTCGGAGGGTTGCTCTGTCTGCGACGCGCTGATGAACTTGTCAAGTGACTCCGCCAGACGCTCTTCATCACCCGGACGCAATAACTCTTTGACCGTCTTGATTTTCTCGGCAAGCGCCGCGTCGCTCATCAGGTTGGCATCGGCGGCAAGTATCCGGGTGTTATCGCCGATCATCTCCAGCAACGATTTATCATGCGGATTCATCCGCAGTTGCTGGCCAAGATGACGTAATGTATTGATCGTATCGCCCACCGATACTTCAACAGGCACCGCTTCGATCGGTATCATTTCAGCCTGTGTGGACACAGCCGACATACCCTGCTGCCCCCCGGCCGATTGGGACCGGAACTGTGTCGTCGCAGTGCCACCCGGTTGCGCGCTGTCGCTCACCGGCGCATTTTCAGGCGAAATACCCCCCCCTCCTGTGGGCGGCGGCTCATCAGGCGGCGGCATGGTTCCGTTGCGCTCATGATAACGCGCCAACAACGGAAGAATCAGGGATTCTCTGGGCTCTTTCTGCTGTTCAAGACTTTCCACATAGAAGCCCAAAGCGGATAACGACTCCGCCAAAAGTTCAAAATCCTCGTGAACAAGCTCTGCATCAGGCTTCGTATAAGAATCGATCTGCGCCATACATGCCTGCAGCAGCTGATCCGCCTTTTCATACCCCAGTAACCGCAGCGCGCCGCTGATCTCCTGCCCATCCTTGGCTATCTCGGATAAGCCGTCACGCTTTTGGCGGTCGCGGAAAAACACATCCAATTCCTGCTCCATATGACGCAAGTTGGCTTGAATGTCGCTTACAAGCTGCGGCAATAAGGCTTTATCTTCCGCTTTTCGCGTAACTTCTTCGAGACGCGGCATATTCAGCAACGGCAGCGCCTGCCCAGCCAGTGCCATTTGGACGCGTTTGTACAACATTTCCACTTGCTTCGGCAGACCCGGAATCGGGTTGCCGTATTGCGCAAAGACATCTTCGGCAAACAACAATATTGTGGCGTATTCCATGGCCGTCGACTCGGCAATCGCGCTCTTCCCGGCCAAAGACTCCAGCCCCTGGTTCAGCGCGGTGAAAAGCCGGTTCATTTCCCCGTAAGGCGATACCGCTGCCTCTTTTTGCACAAAGACCAGCTCTTCCTTGAAGACCGGGATAAGGTCGGTCTGCCCGGCGATGATGCGCGCCCAGATCGTTTTGAGCGTTTCAATGCGCTTTTGCACTTCCCGGATGATACGATAAACCGCCAGTGCATTATCGCCATGCGTCGCGGACGGCATCATCGTCGAAAGCTTAAAGAGATTTTGCACGCTCTGCACGCGCTCTGTGGCCGGCGCACCGCCTAACGCGATCAAATAAAGCGCTTCTCGCCAGAGGCGTTCGGCAATACTGTTGCTTCCCTCGGTCAGGCGCCGTATTTGTAAATCGATTCTTGCCAGCAACTGCTTTAGCGAAAATGTATTGGGCACCGCGTCCGCATGCACGACATCAAAAAGAGCCGACACCAACCACCAGAAAGTGCGATTGATACGTTGCGGCGTTACCGCTTGAATATCTTCGGCTGCCTCGCGCATCTGCTCAATACCGTTATGGTTCCCACGCAACCAATCAAGCAAACCGAGTTGATAAACCCGGCGCTTGCGTATCAAGAATATCGGGAATACTTTGGGGTCGACGGCGACTTGCGGACCGTCGTCGGCAATGCGCGGAGAAAGATCCGGGAAAAACAAATCCGCCGGATTGCTTTCTTTAACGCCTCTTTGCTGCTGCATTGCGTCGTATTCGGAAAAAAGCACCAACGGCGATAACGGCGCGCCACGAAGTATTTCGGCAATGAAGGTTTGAAGTCTGCCCGTTGCCCGCTCGATAGAACTAATCAATATTACGATTTGATCCGCAGGCAATGTCCCCAGCCGGTCAAGCTGTAATTCGATTTCGCCAGAGTAAACCGCCAGCGCATCCAGACCGATCATCTGGATCGCGCCAACCGCATGGCGAAAATGCGTGCGCGCTCTTTGCAAAGCGGAATGATCGGAAGGCGTTTGCTTGAAAACCGCAAGCGACTCCAGACCATGCGTCAAGCTTTGGTCAATTTCCCCTTGCACCCAAGATAAGGCGCTTAAATCAATCCCCGAACTCATATCGCTTATCATCGGATGCCCTTTTTATTTATTCTTCAACAAACGTTATACCTTGAAACCGGATACAGCCGCCCTGAGCTCCGCGGCCACTTGGGTTAACCGATTTACCGATGTTGTTGTTTGCTCGGCACCTTGAGTCGCCACATCGGTGGCTTTCAAAATGCTGGCAATGGCTTCGCGCACTTCATCCACGGACATTGCCTGCGCGTGCGTTAATTGCGAAATGTTGCGAATCAGTTCGGCAAGACGGTTGGAAACGCGCTCAATATCGGCCAGCGCATCCCCGGCCTCTTCGGACAAGCGCGTTCCCTCAACCACACCGGAAGTGGAGCGCTCCATTGCTGAAATCGCATCCTGCGTATCTGATTGAATGGTTTTCACAATCGCCGAAATCTGTTTTGTCGCTTCTGCGGAGCGCTCTGCCAGCCGTTGCACTTCTTCCGCGACCACGGCAAAACCTCGCCCTGCCTCACCGGCAGAAGCCGCCTGAATGGCGGCATTTAGCGCCAACACGTTGGTTTGGTCGGTAATATCCGAAATCAAGCTTACGATCTCGCCGATTTCAAGAGAGGAATCGCCAAGCCGCTTGATTCGTTTCGCCGTTTCCTGAATCTGCGAACGAATCTCAGACATGCTGTCAATCTGGCTGCGCACTGCTGTCGCGCCCTTACCGGCGGCATCCAGCGATTGCTGCGCCACATTCGCCGATTGCCCCGCAGCTTCGGCCACTTCGCCAATGGACTGTGTCACTTGCAATACGGTATTGGCTGTCGTCTCGATTTCCTGGCTTTGTTTTTGCGAGGCAATATAAAGCCTTTCGGAAACATCCTGCACAGTTTCGGTTTCCTGGGTAACCTGGTCGGCCGTGCTGTTGATACGCCGAATCACCGCCGACATTTCTTCGAGCATGAAGTTCAATGCGTCCGCAATCGCGCCGGTGATCGCCTCGTCCACCGAAGCGCGTACCGTCAGATCGCCCTCGCCCATCGGCGTGGTTTCTTCCAGCAGCTTGAGAATGGCTTCCTGATTGCGGCGGCCCTCAAAAGCCGTTGCTCTTTCACGCCCGCGCAAATCTTTTAAAACAGAAGCCACCATGAAGAAAAGCATCGCAAGTATAAATAACGTCAAACAAGCAATAAGAATAATAACGCGCTTGTCGATAGTCGGCCGAGAAAATATCTGGGCCAACGAAGCCGCTTCATCGGAAATGCCTCTTAGCTGATTTTGAACGGTTCCTGCCACTCCGCTTAGTTCGTTCAGCGATCCGATTTGGGCAACAATCGTTTCGATGCTTTCCCGAAAAGGCTCCGCCGCCGCCACAACTTCAGTGACTTTATTGCGAACCTCGGCATTTACAACGCCGCCCGGCGAAGTATTGTCGCCACGGAGCAAACGATTGGTCAAGCTGCGAAATGTCAATATCTCCTCTTGCAACTGCGATATGGGTTGCGCTTTTTCGGCACTTATCGACAACACGGTACGAATATTTCGGGAAGTCCGAAAGGCCAAATTATCAAGCTGAAGAGCTGCCTGAACCATGGCCGGCGATTCGTTTTGGCGAATAGCCAGTTCGGCAGCCTCATGCGCCAGTTGAAACAATTCCCGCCCCGAACCTCGATTCAAAAATACCGCGCCATGCGCTTGACTGATTTTTTCCAAAGCTTCTCTTTTTGCAAGCAAACTACTCAGATCTTTCTCGGCCAAGCCCCAGTACTCCTGAATATTGGCAAGCCCACGCTCAGTCTCAGGCGCTCGCGGTATCCATTTACTCATGATCCCCGCCGGTGCAGCGCTTAAGCCTTCCAGCCTCTCGTCCATCGAACGGATATCAGACGCCAGCCCGTTTATCGTGTCGCGATTATTGGGTTCGAGCAGATGTGTCAGCTTGCTTTCAATCTGGGTAACGAGGTTCTGCACTTCGACCGCCATCAGTGCCTTGCGCGAATCCTGCGCCGAACCTCGATACTGAGAGTAAATCGCCACGGCAATACTGGCGAACGCAATGATCAAGGTAACCGATCCCACAGTCAGAATCTTGCCGATGGGAATTTGTTTATAAAGAGGGTTTTCAAGTGCCATGCTTACTCCGCAATACAATTCAAAATATTGTTAACGTCCAATATGCTGGAACACCGGACTTTTCGCCAATTCGGAAAGGTTCATTTCTTTCCAGGTATTGCCTTCGGCATCCATCCAGTTCTCGGTATTCCAGGAAGGATCTTCAGGTTTTTGTCCGGTCGAAGCGAAACCCTGGATGCCGCGCAAGCCATAAACCTGTTGAATCAGAAGCGCCATATTCTCGGCACCCGTCGCGCGGTTCAATAACATCAGCCGCGCTTCATTGTTTATCTGCGTCGGGTGCTCGGTATAAAAAAGCGAGAAATCCACCACGCTGTATAGACTGCCGCGCACGTTGGTCAAGCCGAGAAACCAAGGGCGCGTTAACGGCACTGGCGTAATCACCGGCGGCACCAGAATCTCTTCGATTTCCTCCAGACGGCACAACCAACGTTGTCCGGCGACACTGACACCAAGCTGTGATAAAACGCCTGCTGTTTCCGCCTGCTCGGCAAGCCGCATCACCAATTCTGTCTGAAATTGGCGCAGACTGGTTCTCTTCCGCTTACCGGCTGTCGAAGGTTGAGAAGATTCGATCATATCCTTTTATTCCGTACCGGCGGCTCTTACGCAGGACTCTGTTTTGCCAGACATTGGGCAATTTTATCCAGAAGTTCTTGCTTATTAACCGGCTTGATCAAATAATCATTGGCGCCCTGCCGCATGCCCCAGACCTTGTCCGTCGGTTGATCTTTGGTGGTGCACATTAATACGGGAATATTGCCGGTTTCCGGCGCCCGCTTGATTTGCCGTGTCGCCTGAAAACCGTTTAACCCAGGCATCACGACATCCATCAAAATAATATCCGGCAATAAGCGTTTGGCTTCTTCGACACCCTTATCGCCGCTATCCGTCTGAAAAACCTCATGCCCTGCGTCGATCAGATAACCTTGCATTACGTGGCGCTCGGTCGGTGAATCATCAACAATTAGAACTTTTGCCATTTCTCTTACCTGATTCCTTATGTCTTCGGCACTTCACTGGTGTAAGTTGCTACCGCCTTTAATAACTCGTCTTTGGTGAAAGGTTTGGTCAGATACCAGTTCGAACCGACCATTCGTCCGCGCGCACGGTCAAACAACCCGTCTTTCGACGACAACATCACCACCGGCGTTTTGGCAAAGCGTGAATTTTTCCTCAGCAATGCACAGGTCTGATAACCATCAAGCCTCGGCATCATAATGTCGATAAAAATAATATCCGGCTGATGATCCACAATCTTGGACAACGCATCATAACCGTCTTCAGCCAGTATTACATTGCATTCAGCCTGTAACAAAAATATCTCTGCGCTTCGGCGAATTGTATTTGAGTCATCAATTATCATCACCTTAACGCCTTTCAGCCCATTTGATTCCATCAAATATCGACCTTTCTTTGACTTATTGTTCAGCTTCTTCAATAACCTTTGACATGCTCTCATGGTTATTGTCCCACGTTTTGGGGACAAAAACTCTATAAAAATATATATCCTTTATGTTGTTCCGCAGCGGCGTGACTTGTATGACACACTTTCAGCGTTTTCTTCGTCTGTTTTATCGATTATTGACATTATTCATTGGCCGAGAAACAAACGATACGCCGGATTATCCGTTTCCTCCGTATAGTGGTAGCCAAGCGTATCGAGAAACACGCCAAATTCGGCGCGATCTTCCGGCGGCACCTGGATCGCCACCAGCACACGCCCGTAATCCGCGCCATGATTACGATAATGAAATAAGCTGATATTCCAGCCGGCGCTCATTTGATTCAGGAAATTCAATAACGCCCCGGGAAGCTCGGGAAACTCGAACCGAAACAATCGCTCATTATCCGCCGTCGGCGCATGACCGCCCACCAAATGCCGGATGTGCAATTTCGCCATTTCATCGCCGGTCAGGTCGTACGCCTCAATGCCGTTGTCAATAAATTGACGCAACAGCATTTCTTTTTCTTGCCGGTCTTTTACTTCGATACCGGCAAAAATGTGCGCCATTGCGGAGTCGGCATAGCGATAATTGAATTCGGTAATCGAGCGGCGCCCGATCAACCGGCAAAAAGCGCGAAAGCTGCCCGGCTTTTCCGGAATGGTCACGACAAAAATCGCTTCGCGCGCTTCTCCCAGTTCCGCCCGTTCAGCAACAAAACGCAGCCGATCAAAGTTGACATTGGCGCCACTGCCGACCGCCACACATGGGTATTCCGGCTTGCCGTTCGCTTCAATCCATCGCTTCATGCCCGCCACCGCCAACGCTCCTGCCGGCTCCAGGATTGAGCGTGTATCAACAAAGACATCCTTGATCGCGGCACAGATTTCATCCGTATTACAAACCACAATTTCATCCACGTAGCGTTGCGCCAAACGAAACGTTTCGATACCCACCTGCTTTACCGCAACGCCGTCGGCAAACAATCCGACATGCGGCAGCAACACACGCTGTCCGATACGCAACGATTGCGCCATCGCATCCGAATCAGCGGGCTGCACACCGATAATTTTGATCTGCGGGCGGACATGTTTTACATATGCAGCAATTCCGGCAATCAGCCCGCCGCCGCCAATCGGCACAAAAATAGCTGTGATCCGCGCCTGATGCTGCCGCAACACCTCCATACCGATCGTGCCCTGCCCGGCGATTACATCCGGATCGTCGTACGGGTGGATAAACGCGGCGCCGGTCTCTTTTTGCAGATTCATGGCATGTTCATTGGCATCGGAAAACGAATCACCAAACAGCACCACCTGCGCGCCGCGCGCCGCGACCGCCGCGATTTTGATTTGAGGCGTAGTTTCCGGCATCACGATCATCGCACGGCAATTCATTCGTTGTGCCACTAACGCGACGCCTTGCGCGTGGTTTCCCGNNTGACGCCTTGCGCGTGGTTTCCCGCCGATGCCGCAATCACCCCGCGATCCCGTTCGGCCTGTGATAATTGCGCCATCTTGTTATACGCGCCGCGCAATTTGAATGAAAATACCGGCTGCTCGTCTTCACGCTTGAGCAATACCGTTGCGCCCAGACGAGCACTCAGAATCGGCAAAGGGTCAAGCGCGCTTTCGACGGCCACATCATAAACTTGCGCCGTTAAAATTTTTTGTAAATAATCAATCATTTATCGCTTTCCGCCAACCCATTGTTTCGATAAGCGTACCAGAAACGAGCTATGCTTTTCAAATTTTGCCCATCGGACAGCGTCTTTTATTCAACGATGCCACGGGCGGGATTGTCTGTTAATCTTGCTACCCATGAAAAAAGATACACTTTCCGCCGATGCCCGTACTAAAGCCAAAGTTTCCGACCAAACCCTGGCCGTAGTGGATCTCGGCTCCAACAGTTTCCGTCTGGAAATCGGCATCGCGCAAGGAAAGCAGATCCGCGTACTCGAAACCATGCGCGACATGTTGCGTATCGCTTCCGGGCTGGACAAGAAAAACCGCATCAACAAACAGGCGCGACAAAATGCGCTGGCCTGCCTTTTCCGGTTTGGTGAGCGACTGCAACATTTCAAGCCGGAACAAGTACGCGCCGTCGCCACCAACACTTTTCGCGTCGCCACCAACGCCGCCGATTTTCTTCCCGAAGCCGAAATGGCGCTGGGCTTTCCAATCGAAATCATTTCCGGCCACGAAGAAGCGCGCCTGATTTTTCTCGGTACGTCCTATTGCCTACCGCATTCGCCGGCACAGCGCCTGATTGTCGATATTGGCGGCGGCTCCACCGAATTTATCATTGGGCGCGGACATCATCCCGGACAACTGGAATCGCTCAAACTCGGCTGTGTCAACATCAGCGAGCGCTTTTTCAAAAACGGCGAATTAACGCCGGAAAACTTCAAGCACGCGGAAACGTATGCACGCGCCGAAACCCAAGCCATCGCCAGTAATTTCAACAGCAGCCACTGGCAAGACGCTTACGCTTCGTCCGGAACGGCGCAAGCGTTAAGCGAAATCCTGGAATACAACCATTTTTCGCAAGGCGGTATTACCGCCAACGGCTTAATAGAGCTGCAAAAATATCTGATCGGCAAAAAGCATACGGATAACCTCAAGCTCGAAGCGCTCAAGCCGGAGCGCGTGCCGGTTCTGGCGGGCGGCCTGGTGATCATGCGCGCCGTTGTCGATGAACTCAATATCAACGTGATCCGACCGGTCGGCGGCGCGTTGCGGCTGGGCGCGCTTTATGATCTTCTTGGCCGTCATCATGATCAGGACAGCCGCGTTATTACCGTTGAGCAGTGGACGGAACGCCATCATCTGGATCATGAGCACGCATCGCGCGTGGCCGATCTTGCCGCCTCGTTCTATCGGCAACTGATGCCCAAGGCGGAAGCCTCCGATATCCAGCTTCTGCGCTGGGCGTCTCTGCTGCACAATGTTGGTATGTCGATTTCGCATATCGGTTTCCACAAACACAGCGCTTATATGTTGCGGCACGGCGATATGCCCGGCTTTTCCTCGTCCGAACAAAACCATCTCAGTGCGCTGGCGCTCAACTGCCGCGGCGACCTCGAAAAAGCCCGAAAGTTGCTGCCGAATACCAATATCCGGGCGCAAATTCTGGCGCTTCGTCTGGCGCTGATCTTTTACCGCGGACATCGCCAAATTAAACTGTCCGACATCTCCCTCGCCTTCACCAAAAAATCGGTCTCGTTCGGTATTGAGCAGGACTGGCTCGCCGAGCATCCGATGATCGAATATCTTCTGAACAAAGAAGCAAAAGAATGGAAGAGTGAAGGGTATCCATGGCGGCATCACCAAAAAGACGGAAAATAGGGTTCTCGATGGTTTCACACCAACTATTGTGCGATTAAGAAACATGGATGACGTCAATCAACACACCAAGGCAGAAAATAACCGCCACGAAGAGATTCCAGAATATACCCACCGGCTTGAAACGTACAACGCTGTTTTAAAAAGTGCCAACAGAAAACTATCGGCAGAATTACAGAATGTCTACGGTTCGCGCTCGTGGAAACTGACCGTGCCTTTGCGCTTTGCCGCTTCCTGCATTCGAAAAATATTAAACCGCAAAGGCACCTTTTCTTTTCTTGCGCCCGTGTCGGTTTGGCCGCCCGAAGTCAAAGCGCTGGAAAAAAAATGGGCGCCTGATAAGCAAAGTTTACCGAGTACGATGGCCTGCGGCGTTTTCATGCATATCTTTTACGTCGAACTTGCGGAAGAAATGCTTGCCCTCTTCGGTCACCTTCCGTCAAATTCCCGGCTGCACATCTCTACCGACAGCGAAGAAAAACGGGAAAAACTATTGTCTCTTTGTGTGCGACGCGGTATTAATCACCGAACGGAGGTTCGCATTTGCCCCAATTCCGGCTGGGATATGGCGCCGTTTTTTATCGGCTTCGCTGATAAAATTTTAAGATACCCGCTGATCCTGCGGCTGCACTCCAAACGTTCCGAGCAGCTTCCGGAAAAAGTCGGCGTCTCGTGGCGCCATATGCTCTTTTCCTCACTCTGCGGCAGCAAAGCGCGTGTAAACGCCATCATGCGCGCCTTTGCCGATGATCCGCAGCTCGGCATGATCTGCCCGCCGACAGTGGCGTACTACATCAACAATATTCATTTCGGCGGCAATTTTGAGCGAATGCGCAAACTGCTGGCGCCGCACGGTATCGCCATTCACGAAAACACGCCTATCGACTTTCCGGTCGGCGCAATGTTCTGGTGTCGCCCCCAAACGCTCGCTCCTTGGCTCAATGAAAATTTTGCGTATCAAGACTTTGAAAATACCGGCGCAGACAAGCGTGACGGCTCTCTGGCGCACGCGCTGGAGCGCCTGCTTCTGTTCGGCTGCGGTATCGCTGGCTATCACTGGGCGCGGGTTCCCGAATGAATATCTTCACCGTGCCAAAAACAGCCGCCTTTCCGATAGCCCGCGCCTTCGAAACTTTTATACTTGTGTCAACAGGCCGCCTTTGACATTTTGACAGACAAGCAATTTTGAGGAACCCCATGCTCGTTTTTACCTCCTGCATCAATAACTATATTCCCAAAGCCCGGGTATTGGCATCCACACTCAAATCTTTTCACCCGGATTGGACATTCTGCTTGTTGCTGGGCGAAGCGCCGCCGGCCGATTTTCACCTTGACGAAGAACCTTTCGAC
This sequence comes from Betaproteobacteria bacterium UBA931, assembly GCA_002293615.1. Taxonomy (GTDB): domain Bacteria; phylum Pseudomonadota; class Gammaproteobacteria; order Burkholderiales; family Casimicrobiaceae; genus UBA931. The sequence continues at coordinate 25,889 of DBDN01000041.1, forward strand.
CGACTCATGGGTTTTGACGAACTGGCGATTCCCAATTATCGCTCTTGGCTATTCCGGCACCGAGTTGTGGAAATCTGTACCGCCGCCAAAGGCCCCGCATTGCACCATTTTCTCACGTGCGAAAAGCATGAAAAAGTAATGTACCTCGATCCGGACATTATGGTCTGCAACCCTCTTACACCTCTCGAAACGCTACTGGATGAACACGATTTTCTTCTAACGCCGCATCAGCTTACACCGCAAAAAACCGAGCAAAGCATTAAAGACAACGAACTCATCACCCTGCGTCACGGTGCATTCAACTTGGGTTTTGTCGCCGCGGCGCGCCGCGGCGACGGTTTGGCCTTCGCGCGCTGGTGGCGCAATCGACTACTGAAATACTGCTACGACGATATTCCCAACGGTCTTTTTACTGACCAGCGCTGGTGCGACTTGGCGCCCGTTTTTTTTCCGGGCCTGCATATTGTGCGCGACCCCGGCTGTAATGTTGCGTCGTGGAATCTTCCCGAACGGGCAATCACTCAAACAGAAAACGGCATTTTCCTGGCCAATGGTTCTCCGCTGCGTTTTTATCATTTCACCGGTTTCGATTCCGGCGCAGGCGATGGCATGACCGCCCGCTACGGTGGTAATGTCCCAGCGGTTCGCGAATTATGGCAAGGTTATCGCGAGCGCCTTGCGGCCTCTGGGCAGGCTCTTTTGGGAAAACAGCGTTGGGCGTATATGAGTTTTTCCGACGGCACACCCATCACCGACGCCATGCGCCTTTTATACCGAGAACGAAAAGATCTGCAAACAACTTTCCCCGATCCGTTCCGCCTCTCGAGTTATCGGGACTGGTATCGGATGCAACGATGGCTGCCTGCACGCGTTTTTGGAAAAACAAAAAGTATTGCAAAAAGAATACACCAAATACTGGAACGGAATGGCGGCTTTCCCCGCGGAATTCCCGGCATGTTGCGGCAAATCGTGACGTGGTCCAGACGCTGGGGCGCGATGGGCTTATTGAAAAATATTTGGCAAAGCACCCCTGTGATCCCGTTTACAAAAAGACTCCACCTGAATTTTGCACTGGAGTCTCCCGACTCTTCCGAATATCAATTGCTCACTCAGCTCTTGGATCCGTCGAACATGCCAACATGCATTCTCGAACATGACTGGGGTGGCGGCGCTGCCAGCTACTGCGAAAAGCGAGTACAGCAATTATTGGACGAGAAAAAAGCAGTCATCCGGTTACGTTATACGATATCCGCCCAACGCTTTGAAATGACTGTTTGCCATGGCGCGGAAACGTTGAGTTTCGAACTTTCCGACATAAATACGTTGAACCACATGCGCTTTCCGCGCATTACGAAAATCATCGTCAACGAGCTCGCGGGTTGGTATTACAACGGCGGCAATCCCCAAAACATGATCGCCAAACTTGAAGCAACCATCCCCACGCTGATCCAGGTGGCTGACCATCACCAAGCCAATCTGGAGCTTTTGTTTCACGATTTTTATTCACTTTGCCCCACCATATTCTTATTGACGCCACAACGTCGCTATTGCGGTGTGAAAACCGACTACGGCATTTGCAACCCTTGCGCACTGCGCGGCCAGTCTTTTTCCATGGGAAGGTGGCGGCAAACATGGGAAAAACTGGTTGAACGCGCCGATGAACTCGTGTTTTTTTCCGAAAACACCCGAAAACTCGTCGGTAAGGTATTTCTTCTCAAAGACGAAAAAATCCGGATCAGACCGCATGGCGTTCCCAAATTCGATACCACACTGGATATTCCCCAAAACGGCCCAATGCGCATTGCGGTAGTCGGCAACATTCAAGTACATAAAGGCATGGATATCGTGTTGGACTTGGCGCATTTATTGGAAAAACGTATGCCCGACGCCACAATTATCGTGTTGGGCACGCTGGATGCGCCGCGTGTTCCCGCGAATGTTCTGGTGCTGGGACCCTACGAGCACGAAGAACTGCCTGCGCTATTGGAAAAACACCAAGCCACCATCGGGCTTTTCCCTTCGATATGCCCGGAAACGTTCAGCTTTGTCGTACGCGAATTGGCGTCATTGGGCTTGCCGCTGGTTTCTTTTGATCTCGGCGCGCAAGGCGAATTCGTCGGCACGCTTCCGAATGGGCGCCTTGCCAAAGAGATAAGCGCCGAATCAGCCCTCGACGCTTTATTGGTGTTGGATGCGGCAACGAGAGAAACGCCGCGCTCAACATCATAATGAACTCGCTTGCCATAAACCGAATTCTCCCAGTATGTTTTTACGCGAATCTCCCAGTATGTTTTTACGCGAATATCGGCAAGCGTTTCCCAATCGATGAGAAGCTGATCGCGGCGGCAAACGGGCATTTAGGCCGGAGCCTGCGCTAACTTCCGGCAACCGTCATGCCGTCCACCCATATCGACCCGGTACGATAGGCAGAACGCCGGTCGAGATCACTGCCTATCGCGACGACATTCCGGTAAATGTCGCGCAAATTACCGGCAATGGTAATGCCCTCCACGGGATAAGCAATTTCGCCGTTTTCGATCCAATAACCCGCCGCGCCGCGAGAAAAATCGCCGGTAACGGGATTGACCCCTTGCCCCAATTGCTCCGTGACCAACAAACCACGCCCCATACGCCGAAGCAACGTCGGCAAGTCATCGTCGCCATGCGCTACCGATAAATTATGCGCGCCGCCGGAATTACCCGTCGACGCCATGCCCAGTTTGCGCGCCGAATAACAACTCAAAAAATAATTTTGCACCACACCGTTTTTGACGATAAAACGCGTCTGCGTCGCCACTCCTTCATCATCAAACGGTGCGCTCGCCAAAGCGCCCGCAAGCGCCGGATTTTCTTCGATGGAAACATATGGCGGAAAAATGGTTTCACCCATGGCGTCAGGAAGAAATGTCGCCTTACGGTACAAATTTCCGCCGGAAATCGCCCGTACCAAAGCGCCGATTAAAGCGGTGGCTTCCGGCGCTTCAAAAATGACTGGGCAACGCATAGTAGGCAAGCTGCGCGCGTTTAACCTTCGCGCGGCGCGTGCTCCGGCAATACGACCAACCTCTTTGCCGCTGATGAGCTCCTTTGGATTGCGGGCAATGGTGTACCAACCATCGCGCTGCATCACGCCGTTTTCCTCGCCGACCGCGGCGCATTCGATATGATGGCGCGAGCCGCGATAACCGCCTCCGAAACCAAGCGTATTGGCATAGAAAAATTCGCTTTCGCCGCACGCCACCGTCGCACCTTCGCTTTGCTTGATTCGGGCATCCGTCGCCAATGCCGCCGCCTCACTGGCGCAGGCCAACGCGACGGCCTCTTCGACGGAAATCGGCCACGGAAAATACAAGTCGGGATCGCGCCATGCGCGCGCCAGCCAATCGGGATCGGCAAGCCCGGCAAAACCATCCGGCGCTGTATGACGGGCGATCGCCAGCGCTTTTGTGACCGCAGCCGTCAGTGCGTCATCGGAAAAATCGGCGGTCGAAACACTCCCGCTTTGTTGACCAAGATACACTGTCAGCGACAACTCTTTATCGCGATGATGGCTGATGGTTTCCACGCCGCCATGACGCGCCGTTACCGAAAACCCGGCTGCCTGCGACGTTTCACACTCCGCTGCCGTCGCGCCATATTTTTGGGCAAGATCAAGAATACGCCGCGCCGACTCTTGTAATTCGGCACTGGTCAATGAAAAGCAAAAAGCACTGTCTTTATTTGGCATGTTTTTGGATATGGGTAAGCTTCGGTTATCATAACAAAACTTTGTTGCGCCTCCGTTCTTTAAGATGATTCATAACCATTCCGCCGCCTTGCCGCCTGACGCCGCTTCGTCGCCGGACGATGACGGCTTACATGGCGCGCCATCCAAAACGCAACGCAAAAAAAACATGCACGACCTGCAAAAGCTCGGGGAAGCGTTAACGCAATACCCCCGGGAATCGTGGGCGACACTTGATCTGCCCGAGCGCCTGCAAGACGCGCTTACGGAAACCGCACATATTAAAAAGCATGAAGCGCGCCGCCGCCATTTGCAATACGTCGGCAAACTGATGCGCGATGTTGATCCCGAACCCATCCGCGCCTGGCTGAAAGCGCAACAAACCATGCCGGCGCAGGAAAAAGCATATTTCGCCCGACTTGAACAATGGCGCACACGCCTGCTTGCCGATCCACAAGCGCTGGATGAATTGCACGTGCAGTTCCCGTCGATCAACCGCGCCACTTGGCAAAAGCAGATTGCCGCCGCGCGCCACGAGCGCCAAAATGGGTTGGCGCCGCATCATTTTCGCGCTTTGTTTCACGATTTGAAAAACATATTCGCCACAACATGATGAATCATATTTTACGCATTGGCTTGGTTTCGGTCAGCGATCGCGCTTCACAGGGCGTTTATCAAGACCGAGGCATTCCCGCGTTGCGCGATTGGTTGACGCAAGCGCTGGCAACACCTTGGCAAGCAGAAGAACGTTTGATTGCCGATGATCAGGCAACGATTGAGCGCGCGCTGATCGAACTGGTCGATCATGCGCAATGCCGCCTGGTGTTGACCACCGGCGGCACCGGTCCGCCGCCGCGCGACGTGACGCCGGAAGCGACGTTGGCCGTCGCCGATAAAATCATGCCCGGTTTTGGCGAGCAAATGCGGCAAATTTCGCTGCATTACGTGCCGACGGCTATTTTGTCGCGGCAAGTCGGCGTGANNTGGAAAAACGCGCTGATTCTTAATTTGCCCGGACAACCCAAAGCCATTAAAGAAACGCTGGAAGGCGTCAAAAATACTTCCGGCGACATGCTCGTTCACGGTATTTTTTCCGCGGTACCTTATTGTATTGAATTGATCGGCGGCCCTATCGTCGAAACCCATGCGGAGATTTGCCGCGCATTTCGCCCGAAATCGGCGCCCAAGATTTCATAAAACTGAGAAAGCAACAACATGACTATTGCGCCTACTTTAGAAATTATCGAAGAATTAAAATCAGGCAGGATCGTCATTCTGGTTGACGAAGAAAACCGGGAGAACGAGGGTGACTTAATGATGGCGGCGGAGTTTGTAACCCCTGAAGCGATTAACTTCATGATCACGCATGCGCGCGGGTTGGTATGCTTAACTCTTACCGAAGAGCGTTGCCGCCAATTAAATCTGCCGCTGATGGCGCAAAACAACCGATCTTCATTCGGTACAAATTTCACGGTGTCCATCGAAGCCGCCGAAGGCGTCACCACCGGCATTTCCGCCGCTGACCGGGCGTTGACCGTTCGCAAAGCCGTCGCGTTAAACGCCAAACCGGAAGACATCGCACAGCCCGGCCATGTTTTCCCGGTAATGGCGCGCCCCGGCGGCGTGTTGGTGCGCGCCGGGCACACCGAGCCCGGTTGCGATCTGGCGGCGCTGGCGGGATTAACGCCGGCAACGGCCATCTGCGAAATCATCAATGAAGACGGTACGATGGCGCGCCTTCCCGATCTGGAAATGTTTGCCGAAAAGCACGGCCTCAAAATCGGCTCCATCGCTGACTTGATTCATTACCGAAGCAAAAACGAAAAACTGTTGGAACGCATCGCTCGCCGCCCATTGCACACAGCGGAAGGATTGTTCGAGCTTTTCGTTTATCGCGACAAAATCACCGATGAAACGCACTTGGCACTGGTATATGGCACACCCGAACCTGAACAGGAAACGCTGGTGCGCGTTCACGAGCCGATCTCGATCATGGATTTTCTTGATGAGCAAAGCGGCCGCCACGCCTGGGGCATCTTTCCGGCGTTGCGTGAAATGAAAAAGACCAAGGCTGGCGTAATGGTGTTGCTGCACCGTACGGAAAACGCGCAGGATTTGCGCAGACGCGCCGCCAACGGCAATTCCGGAAGCGGGGCCATGTTTGACTTGCGCGACTACGGTATCGGCGCCCAGATTCTGATTGACCTGAATGTCCGCAAGATGCGCCTACTCGCCCGCGAGCGCAAAATGCCGAGCATGATCGGCTTCGGCCTTGAGGTTACCGGCTTTAATACTCCCGAAGAATAGCCGACGCCGACCATACCCCCTATTTATCTTTTCAATAAACGACACCATGGAAATTTTTGAACTCCCCTCACGCCTTGACGCTTCCGAAATGAGCATCGGCATCGTGCTTTCCCGCTTCAATGAAGAAATCGGCGAAGGCTTACTCAAAGGCGCGTTACGTTTTCTGGACGAACATAACGCCGACCCGGAAATGGTCACGTTGATCCGCGTCCCCGGCGCGCTGGAAATTCCGTTTGCGCTGCAGGCATTGGCGCAGACCAATGCCTATGATGCGCTGGTTGCGCTCGGCGCGGTAATTCGCGGCGAAACCTATCACTTTGAAATCGTCAGCAACGAATCGGCGCGCGGCATCAGCCGAGCCGCCGTCGATTTCAATATCCCTGTCGGCAACGGCGTACTGACTTGCGATACCGATAAGCAGGCTTCCGAGCGTATGGAACAAAAAGGTTATGAAGCCGTTGCCGCCGCAGTAGAGCTGGTCAATATGATCGACACGCTTTGCGAGAGCGAAATCGATGACGACAAGTAAGAAAGTTGATTTCATGGCGCGCCGCCGCGCGCGTGCGCTGGTACTGCAAGGGCTTTACCAGTACCACTTAACGCAAAACAGCGTGGAATCGATCCGGCTCGATCTGCTCGACAGCCCCAACCATCCGCGTTGCGACGAAGAATATTTCGATATGCTCTGGCTGGGCGTTTCGCGTGACCGGGAAATGCTTTTGCAAATACTGGCGCCGTGTCTTGATCGCGATATCGACGCACTGTCTCCGGTCGAACAGGCCGTGCTCCTGCTTGCCGCGTGGGAACTGAACCATCGCATCGAAATTCCCTACCGGATCATCATCAACGAAGCGATTGACCTTGCCAAAACCTATGGCGGCACCGATGGCCACAAATTCGTTAACGGCGTCCTTGATAAACTTGCCGCCGAAGTTCGCGCGCGCGAATGGAACCGTATCTCAAGCAACAAGCATTAGAAAACAGTAAAGGAAAAGGCTCAGGCAGATAGTTCATATCGGGCGCCATCATAAAGGCGCGCATCGGCAGCTACATGAAACCTTGCATTTACCGCATTCTACTTTCCAGGATCGCCACCGCAGGCAATGCCTTGCCTTCGAGAAATTCGAGAAAAGCGCCGCCGCCTGTCGAGATATAGCTGATATTTTCACCCACGCCAAATGCGGTAATTGCCGCCAACGTATCGCCACCGCCGGCAATCGAAAACGCCGGCGACGCGGCAATCGCCTCGGCCAACGCTTTGGTGCCCTGAGCAAAAGCTTCAAATTCAAAAACGCCAAGCGGGCCGTTCCAGACAATCGTTCCGGCGTTTTGTAAAATCGGCGCATATGCGGCTACCGTTTTCATACCGACATCGAGAATGCGATCATCGGCGGCGACTTGATCAATCGCTTTCATCTCCGCCTCGGCGTCAGACGAAAATGTTTTTGCGCAGGCAACATCAACCGGCAATGGAAACTTATCGGGGAAATCGCGCATCAGGCTTTGCGCTTCCGCCACCAATTCCGGTTCGGCGAGCGACTCGCCGACCTGATACCCTTGCGCCAATAAAAACGTATTGGCAATGCCGCCACCGACAATCAGTGTATCGACTTTCTCGGCCAGTGCGCGCAAGACCGTCAGCTTGGTTGAAACTTTTGAACCGGCAACAATCGCGACCAGCGGGCGCTTCGGCGCCGCCAACGCTCTTGTCAACGCATCAAGCTCCGCCGCCATCAGCGGCCCCGCGCAGACAATCGGCGCGTATTGCGCAATACCGTAAGTGCTCGCTTCGGCGCGATGGGCTGTACCAAACGCATCATTGGCAAACACATCGCACATCGACGCCATTGCTTTCGACAACGCTTCGTCGTTTTTCTTTTCCCCGATATTCAAGCGGCAATTTTCCAGCATTACCACATCGCCTGGGAGCAGGGCATCCTGCCAGGCACGATCTTCAACCCAATTGCTAACCAACGGCACCGGACGCCGCAACAACTCACCCACCCGCGCCGCGACTCTGGTCAGTGAAACCCGCTCGCTCCACTCGCCTTCTTTCGGTCGGCCAAGATGCGACGTCACCATGACCGCCGCGCCGCGCGCCAGCGCGTCTTGAATCGCGGGCAGCGACGCATGAATGCGGGTATCGTCGGTAATCGCGCCGACATCGTTTTGCGGCACGTTCATATCCGCGCGAATAAATACGCGCTTATTTTGTACATCAACTTCGGAAAGACGTTTGAATTTCGTCATCACTTCGCGCTCATCAACGCCAGCGTGGTATCAATCATCCGGTTCGAAAANNCCCCACTCGTTGTCGTACCAGCTCGATACTTTTACCAGCCGCCCACTTACTTTGGTCAGCGTCGCGTCAAACACCGAAGAACGCGGATCGTGGTTGAAATCTATCGACACCAAAGGCGCGTCGTTATAGCCGAGAATGCCTACCAATGCGCCGTCGCTCGCGGCTTTTTTCATAATTGCGTTGACTTCGTCAGCCGTCGTATCGCGCTCGGCAATAAACGAGAGATCCACCATCGAGACATTGATCGTCGGCACACGCACGGCAAAGCCATCGAGCCTGCCCGCAAGCTCCGGCAACACCAAACCGACTGCCGCTGCCGCGCCGGTTTTGGTCGGAATCATGCTCATTGTCGCCGAACGGGCGCGACGCAAATCACTGTGGTAAACGTCGGTCAATACCTGATCGTTGGTGTACGCGTGGATCGTGGTCATCAGCCCGCTCACCAAACCGATTTCACGGTGCAACGGCTGCACGACCGGCGCCAAACAATTCGTGGTACACGACGCATTGGAAATCACGGTATCGCCGGCTTTCAATGTTTGGTGGTTGACGCCGTACACAATGGTCGCGTCCACATCTTTGCCGCCCGGCGCGGAAATAATTACTTTTTTCGCACCCGCTTTCAGATGTGCGCCGGCCTTTTCCTTGCTGGTGAAAAGCCCCGTGCATTCGAGCACCACGTCAACGCCCAGCGCGCCCCAAGGCAATTGGGCAGGATCGCGCTCGGCCAATACTTTGATGCGGTCGCCGTTGACCACCAGCGCGTCGCCGTCAACGGCAATCTCGCCCGGAAATTTTCCGTGCACTGTGTCGTAGCGCGTCAAATGCGCATTGGTATCGGGACTGCCCAGATCGTTAATCGCCACAATTTCAATCGGCGCTTTTTTCCCGCTCTCGTAAAAGGCGCGCAAGATATTGCGGCCGATGCGGCCATAACCGTTGATTGCGACCTTGATGTTTGCCATGACATTCCTCCTCGATAATAATTTTAAGCAAAGTATTTTTGCCCTTATTTCAATAAAAGCATCTTAACTTTTTCCACTACCTTTTCAACCGTAAAGCCAAAGTAGCGGAACAATTCATTCGCCGGAGCCGATTCGCCAAAGGTGTCGATACCGATAACGGCGCCGGACGCATTATCGCCTGCGCCGACATAACGGTGCCAATAATGTGTCACCCCGGCCTCAATCGCCAACCGCGGCACATCGCGCGGCAATACGCCTTGCTTGTATGCTTCATCCTGCTGATCGAATATCTCGCAGCACGGCATCGATACCACGCGCGCCGCGATCTTTTCTTCGGCCAATGCATCGCGCGCCGCCATCGCCAACGCAACCTCCGAGCCGGTCGCAATGATCGTCACACGCTTTTCCGAAGCATCGGAAAAATCGGCGAGCACATAACCGCCACGCAGAATATTGTGCATCGCTTGCGTATTGCGCTTCATGAAAGATAAATTCTGTCGCGTGAATACCAGACTGCTCGGCCCATTGCGCCTCTCAATGGCCATACGCCAGGCTGCCGCTGTTTCCACAGTATCGCATGGCCGCCAAACCTGCATATTGGGGATCATGCGCAAGCTGGAAACGTGCTCGATCGATTGATGCGTCGGCCCGTCTTCGCCTAACCCGATGGAGTCGTGGGTAAATACCGCAATCACGCGCTGCTTCATCAACGCCGCCATGCGTAACGCGTTGCGCGCATAGTCGGAAAAAGTAAGAAAAGTACCCGCGAAAGGCAAATAACCGCCGTGCAATGCCACGCCGTTGGCAATGGCAAACATGGCAAATTCGCGTACGCCGTAATGGATGAAATTCCCCTCTCCTTGCTCGTTGATGCTTTGGCTCTTCGACCAATCGGTGAATACCGATCCGGTCAAGTCCGCCGAGCCGCCGAGGAATTCCGGCAGCCGGTATGCGTAAGCCTCAATGGCCTGTTGCGAGGCCTTACGTGTGGAAATCGTTTCGCCCTTGTTATTTTGTGCCGCGATAAAATCTTCGGCGTCGATTTCAAAATTTTCAGGCAGTTCATGTTTCATGCGTCGTTCGAATTCGTGCGCCAAATCGGGAAAAGCCGCACGATACGTTTCGAAACGCCGGTTCCATTCAGCCTCCCACTTATTGCCGGACACGCGCGCATCCCACGTGCTTTGAATGGCAGACGGAATATCAAACGGCGCGTGTTGCCAATTCAGCGCTTTGCGCGTTGCCTCGATTTCTTCTTTGCCCAGCGGAGCACCGTGTGTGTCGGCGGTACCCTCTTTATGCGGCGCGCCTTTGCCGATAACCGTTTTGCAACAAATCAATGAAGGTCGGTCTTTTTCCTGCTGTGCTTGGCGGATCGCCTGATCAACGGCATCGACATCGTGCCCGTCGATATCGCGGATCACGTGCCAACGGTACGCTTCAAAACGCTTGGGTGTGTCGTCGGTGAACCAGCCCGCAACATCGCCGTCAATTGAAATTCCGTTATCGTCATAGAGCGCGATCAGTTTACCGAGCTTCCAAGTGCCCGCGAGCGAACACGCTTCATGCGAAATACCTTCCATCAAACAGCCATCACCGAGAAATACATATGTGTGATGATTGACAATCTCGTGTTCGGGTCGATTGAATTGCCGCGCCAGCATTTTTTCCGCCAGCGCCATACCGACCGCGTTGGCCAAGCCCTGGCCGAGCGGGCCGGTAGTGGTTTCCGCGCCAGGCGTAATACCCACTTCAGGGTGACCGGGCGTTTTGGCATGCAATTGCCGAAAGTTTTTCAAATCATCGAGCGACACATCGTAACCGGTTAGATGCAGAAGGCTATAAAGAAGCATCGAACCGTGCCCATTCGACAGCACAAAACGATCGCGATCATGCCACTGCGGATTATCCGGATTATGTTTGAGATGGCGACGCCAAAGCGCCACAGCAATTTCGGCCATACCCATCGGCATGCCCGGATGACCGCTTTTGGCCTTTTCCACGGCATCAATGGTAAGAAAACGCAGCGCGTTGGCTAAGTCGGAAGATGAGACGTTGGTCATGGCAAAAAGCTTTTCCCTTGCAGAAAAGTTTGAAGCTTACCGTATTTGGATACGCTTTTGGTCAGCAAGCTCATACTATGTGATTATTTTTAGGAAAGAATTTTTATAATATCGAATGATCGCCTCTTGCCACTGTTTAAGACTTGCGTATCCACCATCCCAAAAACACGACATTCAACCAGTGGAATGGCTTATCTCTAAAACGAAAATATTCAAACAAACAATTATTTTTATACTTTGTTTTCAATAATCTACGATTATTTCTGGCGATCGAACACCGCTTGTCATTCGATCTTTTCGTCTTCATTTCATTTTTTTACCGCAAGGATGCATTTCCTTTTCATTTGTGCGATAATTCGAATCCCTTCGACATGTGTCCGTAGGGATTTGTGGGATGCCCTTTCGCCCGACGACGATAATTTTTCATATCTCGGGAACAGGGCTCTTTCCTTTATAGGAGGGGATACTTATGGATGGAATCCATCTATTAGGAGAGTGGTATGGCTGCCCTGCCCACACGCCGGAATTTACCCGTGCCGAGGCGCTGCGCGAAGTCTGCTTGAAAGCGGTCGAGGCATCAGGCCTGACCATTGTTGGGGAAAAGTTTTATCAATTTGAACCGCACGGTGTTACCGGCGCGGTCATTCTGGCCGAGTCGCATATGGCGATTCACACTTGGCCGGAATCAGGTTTTGTCACAGTTGACGTGTACGTCTGTAATTACACGACCGACAATACCGCCAAAGCCCAAAAGCTGTACGACCTGCTGGAAACCGCGTTAAAACCGGCGCGCGCGCATTCACAAAAAATTGTCCGCGGAGGTTTGAATGAACAGCCCAAAGTTGCCTGACGCATCGCTGCCGGATAACGCAATGATTGAAACCTTAACCCCCGATTGGGGGTTTTTCATCGCGTCGCGCCGAAAATACGAAGCATTTCATTCCGGATTGCAGGCTATCGAGGTACATGATTCCGTACCGTTTGGAAAACTTTTCCGTTTGGACAGACATTTCATGACCTCGGAAAAAGATGAGTTTTTCTACCATGAAAATCTCGTCCATATGGCGGCCATCACACACGACGCCCCAAAGCATGCGCTGATTATCGGTGGCGGCGACGGCGGCTCTGCCGAAGAGTTATTGAAACATCCGTCCATTGAACGCGTGACTTTGGTCGAAATCGACGCCGCCGTTATCGATATCGCCCGCCGTTATCTGAATAATGTGCACCACGGCAGCCTGGATCATCCCAAACTGACGCTAAAAATAGAAGACGGTTTCGCTTATATCAAAAACTCGACAGAACAATTTGACCTGATCATTCTTGATCTGACCGATCCCGGCGGCCCGTCCACCTTGCTTTATACGCCCGAGTTTTACCATGCCTGCGCAAAACGCCTTGGCAAAAACGGTATCATGACACTACACATCGCAAGTCCCATCGCCAGTCCGAAGCAAATTCACCATACGCTGACGCAATTGCGCGGCTCTTTTGAAAACGTTATTCCTTACCTAACATCGATACCGCTTTACGGCGGTTTATGGATGATGGCGTTTTGCTCAAACAGCGCCGACCCGCGCACTCTGTCGGAAAGTGATGTCGAAGCGCGAATTCGCGACCGCAAAATCGGCGATTTGCATTATTACAACGGCGCGATGCACCGTGCCGCTTTAGCGCTTCCGAATTTTGTACGCGTCATCGTCGAATAACGCGAATACTTCCTATTGAAAATTGGCAAAATCTCCCCATTTAGGGAATATGAATAAAATGATAATGGAAGAACCCCTACAACGCTTCATTGAAGCCATGCGCGATGCCGACTTTGTTTTCATTAACGGTGAAATTTTTGAAACGCGGTATTTGCGCATCCCCGATGAAACCACGCATGCCGATGATATTGTGCTTGAAGCACAGCACGATCATAACGAGGTTGAACTGACGCGCTGCGATATCGATCAGGCGCAGCCTTTGGAGTCCGGCTTTTTCCGCTTGAAAAACGGTACGGTCATCCGCTTTATCAGTGCCAACACCGTACATTAAAAAACCGGCTTTGCCGGTTTTTTAATGTACGTTATTTTTTGCGTTTGATATCGATGATCACCGAAGCCTCATACTGCTTCCAGCGCACCATAATCACATAGGGACGGTCGCGCAAACCTTTGAGATTTTTTGATTCTTTTCCATCCATTGTTAACGGCACAGATACTTCCATCATTTCACCAAAATGCTGCCGGGCGTTTCCGGCCAGCGTATTGGCAATCTCGCCCACGGCGTCAAGCAAGTGCTCCTCCCCATGTCGCGGCTCATTCATAATCTGCAAGAGACGGGACAAGAGAAAACGGTCTGTGGAAAAATAAATTGCGCCGTAATAATCGCCGGAGATTTTGATCATGCCGGTAAATTCAAAAACCGGCAAAGCCCGCTCATTATTTGTCAGAAAAGCAGCGCGAATCTCGGCCTTTTGCCCTGTAATTTGAGAGAAATACCGACTTACCGCTTCAACAAAAACCTGAATCTCGCGTTCATCAATATCGCTTAACGCCGTTACATCCGCTGCCATGTTATTCCATTATCTCCAAAAGAGCATGTATCAACTGCTCATCATTAAAAGGCTTATACAAAAAGCCTTTTGCTCCTTTTTTTAAGGCCTTGATCGCAGTTGCCTTATCACTCAATGCCGAGATAATCAAAATATTACTATCCGGCTTAAGCGTTATCATAGCTTCCGTACTTTCGACGCCATCCATTTCCGGCATGGTCAAATCCATCGTGACCAAATCGGGCGTATGCTGTTGAAACAAGGCGACCGCCTCGGTTCCGGTTCTGGCCATTCCAACGATCTGAATTGCCGGCAACCTCGAATCCGACAAAATACGCGCAATCCGGCTGCGGATAATACTGGAATCATCAACTATTAACAATTTCACTTTTTAAACATCCCGTAAATGGCGCGTTCAATACAAAACACCTGCCCTGCCACTACTGATTACTCACGTTACGCCTCAAAAAGAACCCGGAACTCCGTGAACTCGCCTACTTTGCTGTCCAACACCAGTCTACCGTTGATCTTCAGTACCTTTTCGGAAATCACATCCATACCAACGCCGCGCCCGGCATCGCGATCAGCTTCGCTCGCCGTCGAGAACCCCGGCTCAAATATTTTCATAATCAGCTCTTTGGCACTTAAACGCTTGGCTTGCTCCTCGGTCATCTGTCCCGAAGAAACCAGTTTTTCGCGAATACGCGCCACCGAAATGCCGCAACCGTCATCGCGGACAAAAAACTCGTATTGATCCGCCGTCGCATCCGATGCGTGGCAGGCAATCTGAATCAATCCTTGCCGCGGCTTGCCATGCGCCTCTCTTTCCTGAGGCGTCTCAATACCGTGCTTGACCGCATTACGCACCAGTTGAATCGCAATGCTGTTCAGTTCGCGGACAATCCGCTTCGGCAACGATCCGATATCCGCAATATCGAATACTACAGAAACATCCCTGCCGCTGTCTGCGGCAATACGTCGTATCAACGGTTCAATATTTTCCTTGAAAGAAAGCTCCGTCTGTTCTTCAACGCTTACTGCCGAAGGCGTATGGTCTTTGGCTTTCGCCGCCGAGCGCGTAATAATGCCCGAAAGAGAAGTCAACCGCTCATAAAAGCCATCAAGCAATACGGTAATACGAACAAAATCTTCGCCACGCACCTCGCCGCGATCGCGCATCACGGACAGCTCCTGCTCAAAACCGTGCGCGTACGATTCAAACATCTCCGCCCCCAAAGCAGCCGCTTCACCCTTAATGCCATGGATAGCGCGCATGATAAACGCCAGAAGGTGCATACGCCCTTCTTGAGTGCTGTCATCATTGCGCAAACGTTCGTTGATCTGCTCCAAAACGCCTTTCGTTGTATTGAAAAACTGATGCAGCATTTCCGGCTCTTTCTGAAGCAAGTTCAGCAGCACTTCCACTTCCTTGCGTGACCGATCTTTCGCTTCATCAAGCTGTCTTTCCAGGCTCACACGCTCGGTGACGTCCTGCACCGTCACCAACAGGTGCGAAATTGCTCCGCCTTCAAGAACGCGGTTGAAGTTAAAATTCAAATAGCGTTTTACGCCCAAGTTATCCTCAACCTCAACTTCGTTAAGCGGATTTAAATCCGCCACCAGCGATTCTTTCACACGGTCGCCAAAAAGCAATTCGATGTAATCACGGGTATTGTCGTAAACCGCTTGCGGCACCATGGATTTCAAAATCGGTAAAAACGGCATTTCCGGCTCAACGTTTCGCCGCAATACGGTACTCAACGATTCGGAAAATTGCGAGCCCAATTTGTGCTCCCTATCGATCAGGAACAAACCCTCTTTCACCGTTGACAGAATTTCTGTTGTTTCCTTACGCGCCTTGGTCAATTCGCGATCACCGCGCACCAAATCGGAAATTGACTTGAACAAAGTATAAATAACGTTGAACAGAGCGATAGTCAGCCCCACCAGCTGGATGATACGAAGTCGAACTGCACGCTGATCCGCCACCGTCTCCAGGTCGGTCGTCAGGTCATTCATTAAATTGAGAATTTTCAGGTTGTTTTCCCGCGCGTAAGTTACCGCCGCGGCAAGCTCCGCCTCATTGAAACTATTGGCATAGTTAACCTTTTCATTTTCCACATAATCTATCTTGACAGTACCATCTGTCCGTAGAAAAAGAGGGCGCAATTTTTCAAGATAAGGCTCCCAGATTTCATAGGTTTCCCGAACAAAATCTTCCGACGCAGGCGTTTCCACTTGCACCAGAAAAACCGGCCTAAGATCGCCGCCGCGCACCGTTGCGCCATCGCGGAACCCACGCAATGTCTCATTAAAAAGCGGAACCACGAAGCGAAGTTCGTTAAGAGAAGCAATATCGCCATTAACAACACCAGCACCACGCCCGATATCATCTTGTAACAGAAGCAACGCCTTGGTCGTCCGTTGCGACAACATCCGCTGGCGCCCTGACAAGTTGATCGAAACCGCCGATTCGGCAATCTGAAATGAGCTGTAAAAATTGGTACCCATCACGCCAATATCGCAAATGGCAAAAATGGTTACCGCAATGATGATTGCGCGATATTTACGTAAAATTAATCGGGTCGTTGATGTTTCCGCCACGTCTTTCTCCTTAACTCGCCGAGATCAAAGGATAAAAATTATTGGCTCTGTGAGTTACTTTGTGGGTTATGTTACTTTGGCTCTGTATTAAGAGCAGCTTGAGTATTAACATATCCGAACTATGTTCATTCCGACAAGCCTTTTGTACAAATTTTGTCGTTTTTTTTTCATATGTGTCTTTATGCGTTATATTTTGCTTTTCAGACAAGAATTTTTTACAATCAGACCTGTGCAATTCAAAACACTGTCTCTTGACTTTCTATTTTTTCCTCTCAAGTAATACGATAATTGCCGACCATAAAACATCCGTTATGCTCATAAGTTTATATTGCTATCTACTCACTATCTGTCTTTCTCATGACCTTTGACGCATTTATCATCGCAATCATCCTCGGTATCGTCGAAGGAGTGACTGAGTTTTTGCCTGTTTCTTCAACCGGCCATCTGATTGTCGCCGCTTCTTTGCTCGACTTTACTGATGAGCGCGGTATCACTTTCTTTATTTCCATTCAATTGGGCGCCATTCTTGCCGTATGTTGGGAATTTCGCAAACGCTTGAAGCATGTTGCCATGACCTTGTTTGTTGAAAAAAGTTCACAAAAACTGGTCGCCAATCTGCTGATCGCAATGATGCCCGCCATAATCATCGGTACCTTGATCAAGGGTTTTCTGGAAAAACATTTGTTTGCACCGGTTCCCGTGGCTTGCGCGCTGATTGTCGGCGCGCTCATCATTTTCATTGCGGAAAAACGTTATAAGAAAAGTCCGCAACACGTCCGCATTCATTCGCTTGACGACATTCGTTGGCGTGACGCGCTCAAGGTTGGTTTCGCGCAATGCCTGGCCATGATTCCCGGCACTTCGCGTTCGGGCGCGACTATTATTGGCGCGTTATTTTTCGGATTTTCGCGCGTTGCCGCCACCGAATTTTCGTTCTTTCTGGCAATCCCGATCATGTTCGCGGCAACCGCCTACGCGCTCTGCGATACGCCGCTATCTTTCCAAAGCGAGCACTGGCAATTTTTTGGTGTCGGTTTTGTCAGTTCGTTTGTTTTCGCTTTCTTGTGCGTGCGCTGGCTGCTGCGTTACATCAGCCGCCACGATTTCACGCCGTTTGCCTGGTATCGTTTGGCTTTTGGGCTGTTTATTTTAGTGACAAGCGGTAGCGGCTTGATTCAATGGTAATCGGTACCATAAAGCAGCATTGTATTTCAACAAACGCGGCGCCTGCCGCGTTCTTTCTTGGCCGTTTTCGTTATATTTTCGTTTTGGAGTTTTTATGCACTTCATAGCGCGTTTTTATGTCATCTTTACCATCGGGCTGATCTCAATGACCTCTTTTGTTTCTTCAGGCTTTGCCGCATTGCCAACAAATATTACCGCCGGCGCCACAGTTGAAGGCGTTTTCTCTTACACGCTCAAAAACGGGCTTACTGTTTTGCTCTTGCCGGACGACAGCAAGCCAACCACTACCGTCAACATCACTTATCTGGTCGGCTCACGCCACGAAGGTTATGGCGAAACCGGCATGGCGCATCTGTTGGAACATCTGCTGTTCAAAGGAACGAAAACACGGGGAAATATCTTTGAAGAGTTGGGGCAACGCGGTATGCGTTTTAATGGCTCAACATATTTTGACCGCACCAACTATTATGAAACCTTTACCGCCAATGAAGATGAACTTGCCTGGGCGCTGGCTATGGAGGCAGATCGTATGGTCAATGCCAATATCTGGCGCTCTGACCTCGACACCGAAATGACCGTGGTACGCAACGAGTTTGAAAACTGGGAAAACAATCCACAAATGGTGCTCTGGGGAAAGCTTCAGGCAACGGCTTTTGACTGGCATAACTATGGCAACCTGACCATCGGCGCCCGCTCTGATATCGAAAATGTCGATATTGATCGTTTGCGTGCTTTTTATGAAAACTATTATCAGCCCGATAACGCCGTGTTAATCGTATCGGGGGAGTTTGACACCGATAAAACCCTGAAGGCAATTTCTGATACTTTCGGAAAAATTCCGAAACCTTCGCGCATATTGCCCAAGCTTTACACGCAAGAACCGGTCCAGGAAGGTGAACGCAGTGTTACCGTCCGCCGCAGCGGCGGTACGCCATGGCTGGCAACGCTCTTCCATACGACGTCCGGCGCAGATCCCGACAGCGTTGCGCTTGAGGCTCTTGGTGAAATCATGACGATCGCGCCATCGGGACGGTTGTACCAAGCGCTGGTTACCCCCCACAAGGCAGGTTCGGTAGAGGTATGGGGATTTTCGCTATACGATCCGGGCATGATCATTTTCTGGGCACAACTTGCCCCGGGCGACAAAATCGATCCTGTTAAAACCATACTGTTTGAAACCTTATACGCCATCAAGGAAAAACCGATTACCGATACGGAGGTCAACCGTGTACGCGCCAAAGCCAATAAAAGTTTCAATCAGTTGCTGCGTGACCCGGAACGTTTTGCCATTGCGCTTTCCGAATCTATCGCGCAAGGCGACTGGCGACTTTTCTTTATTCAGCGCGATCTCTGGCGTAATTTAACTGCGCAAGATGTGCAAAATGCCGCACTACGTTATCTGAAACCGTCCAATGTCACCGTTGGCGAATACCATCCGCTCGGTGACGTCGCGCCGGAAACGGTGCGCACGCCTCAAGCGTCCGTGATTAACCTGGAACAAATAATCAAGGATTATAAAGGCGACAATGCTATTGCCGCAGGAGAAAACTTTGACGCATCGTTTGCAAACCTTGAAGCGCGCACTCAACGTATAACGCTTCGCGAAGGCCTGTCCGTGGCGCTCTTGCCTAAAAAAACGCGCGGCGAAGCGGTACGTTTTCAATTACGCTTGAACTGGGGCAATGCTGAAAATCTTAAAGGAAAAGCTGATATCGGACGTTTGACCGCCGACATGCTGCCGCTCGGTACGCAACGACTGGATCGCCAGGCGTTTGACGATGCCGTCGATCTTCTTGAGGCGCACCTTTCGTTCGATGGCGATGCCACAGGCGTTCACGTCACTGGTGAAACCGTCCGCGAACATTTACCTAAACTACTGGCCTTAACCGCAGAAGCGCTGCGTACACCGGCCTTCTCGCAGCAGGAGTTCGACAAATTGATTCGCGAACACCTTACCCGCATTGAGGCGACACGCTCCGATCCGCAAGCAGTCGCCTCGCTGGCACTGCGCCGCTATACCCGCCCTTACCCTGCTGGCGATGTGCGCTATGTCGCCACATGGGACGAGGAAATTGCCGCCCTGAAAAACAGTACCCTCGACAAACTGAAAACGTTCCACCGAGACTTTTTCAGCGCCAGCCATGCCGAACTTGCCGTCGTCGGCGACTTCGACGCTCAAACGATCACCGCGCAAATTCGCCAACTTTTCGACAACTGGACGAACGATGTTCCCTACCGACGCGTAGACGATCCTTATCATGAAATCACAGCAAAAGAATTGCGTGCCGAAACGCCCGATAAGGCCAACGCCTTTCTGATAGGCAGTCTTGCCATGCCGTTGAACGACACGCACGATGATTTCGCCGCGCTGCTGGTCGCCAACCAGATGCTTGGCGCTTCAACCAACGCGCGTTTACCCAACCGTCTGCGCACGCAAGACGGTTTAAGCTACAGCGTGGGATCGATGTTGCAGCCGGGTATGCTTGACGACAATACGCGTTTTATCGTCTATGCCATTTTCGCGCCGGAAAATTTAGAGCGTGTTCAGAACGGTTTTCGCGAAGTGTTAACACAGTCCGTCAATGGAAAACCGACGGACGGCGAAGTCAGCGATGCCAGGGAATCTTTGCTTCAGGAGCGAGATATCGCCCGCGCACAGAACCGAACGCAAGCCACCAGCCTTGTTTCGCAGCTTTATCTCAAGCGTACCTGGAAAAAATCCGAAGAGCTGGAGCAGGCGATCAAAAACGTCAGCGCCGATGATATCGCCCGCGTACTGAAAAAATATCTTGATCCCGATAAGGTGGTGTATTCGATCGCCGGCGATTTTGCTAAGCGCGACCATGCCCAATGAGCCATGCTGCCTTACACCCAAATCGCCGAATTTATCGTCCCGAATTTATCCGTACCCGATATTCATGCTTTTACGACAACACGACTGCTCCCGAACATAAGCGGTCCAATCAAGCCTTCCGGCTGGCCGCAAGCCGCCCATCCGCGCGGCAACCATATCGAAAAGCGTTTTGCGGAACAAGGCAGCCCGCTGATTTCCTTTCTGCCCGCGCCGCCGCTGTGGCTCCATCAGACGCACGGCACGACTATTTTTGACGCGGATAACGCGGATATTGAAAAAACGCGGACACACCCGCCTACCGCCGATGCTGCCGTCACACATGAAAAAAACACCGTTCTCGCCATACTTACTGCCGATTGTTTACCGACCATACTCGTCGATCAGAAAAGCGGCGCTATCGCCGTGGCACACGCAGGCTGGCGCGGGCTGGCCGCCGGTATTTTGGAAAACACCGTAAACACGATGTCGGCAACCGCTGAATATTTAACCGCTTGGCTTGGTCCCGCCATCGGCAATAAGGCTTTTGAAGTCGGTGAAGATGTTTATCGCGCTTTCAACGCGGCAAAAGACGCCGAAGCCGCGTCTTGTTTCCAAGCAACAACCCCGGGGCATTGGCTGGCCGATCTTTATGCGTTGGCGCGCTTGAAATTGAAGCGTCTCGGCGTGGCCAGAATCAGTGGCGGCGAATATTGTACCTATTCCGATCCCCGGCGCTTTTATTCCCATCGCCGCCAGCACGATCACGAACGAATGGCAACGTTCGTTTGGCGCGCCTAGCGGCATATTATTTAAAAAAACCGGCTATGGCTGCATCCGGTATTCTCAAAAAGTGGCACCCGCTAACGATACGTCTCATCGCTATTTCCACGACATAAACCGCAACGCGGACAATCGCCCACGCCGCAGGCTGGCTGCTCGGTGTGCGACGAATATTTCGGCAAATAACGTACGCGCATCCGGTACAAAACCGCCAGCACCATCAATATCACCGCGAATATTTTCAATAATTCTTCCATTTGATTCTCCTCTTGAAAAAATATTTTCCATATCTTATCAAGAACGATTCTCATTTGCAATATCATCAGAAAAAATCCTTATTAAAGGGTCATCGAAAGAAAATACTGCGCGGAAAAACAAAACGCCGACAAAAGTCGGCGTTTTGCATCGTCTGCAGCAAACCTTTTATGTCGTCTCGGAAGCCGTTTTTATAATATCAGCATATCTCTCTCCTGAACGACTTTCCGCATTGCCGTTTGCCAGTTCGTCCAATGACGGCACGCGGTACTCTCGCACGTCGATAATCCGGTTGGCGCTATCCACAAGCACCGACCGCGAAATCTGTTGCGGCAACATATCCACGGATATCTGGCTATACGCCATAATAATCGCCAGATCACCGCGTTTAAAGCAATGCGCCGCCGCGCCGTTGAGACAGATTTCGCCCTTGCCGCAAATGCCGGGAATCACATACGTTTGCAGGCGCGCGCCACCGGTAATATTCACAACGTCCACCTGCACATAAGGATGAATACGCGCCGCAATCAGCAGCAACGGATCAACCGTTACCGAGCCCACATAATCAAGATCAGCATCCGTGACGGTGCAACGATGAATTTTTCCATACATGAATGGAACGGTTTGCATGCAAGTTCCCTTTAACAAAGCTTGAGGGGAATATTCTCAGAACTGCCGTCATTATGCAAATTATTCCTCTTCTGCTAGAGTAGTTTTTTCACCGCCATAATGTGATACTTTTTGAACTTCACTGGAGAGCTGCAACCTTTCCCAAAGATACAGAAAGCCGCTTCATGAGTTATTTGCACGACGACAAGCCGATAACGCTTCACACACTGAACCGGATGCGCGACGAAGGCCGCAAAATGGTCATGCTGACTTGCTACGACGCGAGCTTTGCCGTGCTGATTGAGCGTGCCGGCGTCGATATCGCATTGGTCGGCGACTCTCTCGGCAATGTCTTGCAGGGGCAAAAATCCACATTGCCGGTGACGCTGGAGCACATGATTTACCATACAGAATGCGTGGCGCGCGGCAACCGACGCATGTTCATCGTCACCGACATGCCTTTCGGTAGCTATCAGGAAAGCCCGCAGCAAGCGATGCGCAGCGCAGCGCGGCTGATGGCGGCGGGCGCGCATATGCTGAAACTCGAAGGCGGCGCGTTCATGGCGGAAACGGTGCGTTTTCTGGTCGAACGCGGCGTCCCGGTTTGCGCGCATATTGGATTGACGCCGCA
>DBDN01000025.1:0-2370 GCA_002293615.1 Betaproteobacteria bacterium UBA931
TATTGGATGACATATCCGCCACCAATGGAATATCGCCGGTATCGGGGGTGAACTGATATTCGACGCCGCTGATGGTTTCATTGGCGCAAATATGCACATACGCCGGATCGGCGGACAACCGCCATTCGCTCTGCGCCGGCACGTGCCAAAAACCGGAGCTTTCGCCCGATGCGGCAATATTGACTGTGCAATATTTTTCCGCCTCCGAAATCGAGCGGCTCGACCAGTGCCCGGTATGAATATAATCCGCCGTGGTTTTCTCACCTATAAGATTAAGCGGCACGGCAGCATTTTGCCCGGTAGCGCCGCCTTGCAAAAAGAGAATTTTATAATGATCGGGAATACCCATCAGCTTGCGCAAATCCGCATCGGCTTTCCGGGCAACACCTAAAAAGTCTTCGCCGCGGTGCGACATTTCCATAATCGACAGCCCGCGCCCTTTCCAATCCAGAAGATCGGCCTGCGCCTCTTGTAAGACGCTTTCCGGCAACATGGCCGGGCCGGGGCTGAAATTAAATAAGCGCATGATATCCGTTCCTTTCGCTGCAATCGAACCCGTTATTCGTCATCATCTTGCTCTTCAACTTTTTCAATACTGGCAAGTTTTTCGTTCTCGCCAAGATTGATCAACGTAACACCTTGCGTGGATCTTCCCATTTCACGGATTGAGGAAACTTTGGTGCGAATCAACACGCCACCGGTCGAAATCAGCATTACCTCATCGTACGCATGCACCAACGCCGTCGCGACAACCTGCCCGTTACGTTCGGATTGCTGAATCGCAATCATGCCCTTGCTGCCGCGCCCGTGACGCGTATATTCGACAATCGGCGTACGTTTACCGTAACCGTTTTCGGTAGCCGTCAATACCGATTGCTCCTCGTCTTCGGCAACCAACAGCGCGATGACTTTCTGATCTTTCCCCAGGCTCATACCGCGCACGCCTTTGGCGGAACGCCCCATCGAACGAACATCGTTTTCGTCAAAGCGCACGGCTTTACCGCCGGAGCTAAACAACATTATGTCGTGCTTGCCGTCTGTCAACGCCGCGCCTACCAGATAGTCGCCCGGCGCAAGGTCAACAGCAATGATGCCCGACGAGCGCGGGCGCGAGAAATCGGAAAGCCTTGTTTTCTTTACCGTGCCTTTCGCCGTTGCCATAAAGACATAGCGGTTTTCGGAAAATTCCGGCACCGGCAAAATTGCAGTGATTTTTTCGCGATCGGCAAGCGGCACCAGATTCACGATCGGCTTGCCCCGTGACGAACGGCCGCCCTGCGGCACGTTGTACACCTTCAGCCAATAAACACGGCCCCTATTGGAAAAGCAGAGAATATAGTGATGTGTATTGGCGACGAACATGCGTTCGATGAAATCATTTTCTTTGGTCGCCATCGCCTGCTTGCCGCGTCCGCCGCGTTTTTGCGCACGGTATTCACTGGCTGGCTGCGCTTTCAGGTATCCGCTGTGCGATAAAGTCACCACCACATCTTCCGGAGTAATCAGGTCTTCGAGCGAAATATCCTCACCCTGCATCACGATTTCCGAGCGGCGTGGAATACTGTATTGTTTTTTGATTTCATTCAGCTCATCAACAATGATTGCCGTCACCCGCTCGGGACGCGCCAGGATATCGAGCAGATCGACAATTTGCCCCATCACTTCGTGATATTCGGCGGTGATTTTGTCTTGTTCCAGACCGGTCAGGCGTTGCAGACGCAGCTCCAGAATTGCCTGCGCCTGAACATCGGACAAGCGATAACCGCCGTCCTGCCAGCCAAATTCCGGCAGCAATCCATCCGGACGTGACGCGTCGACATCAGCGCGCTTTAGCATCTCCTCCACTACCGGCGAACGCCATACTTTTGCCATCAGCTTGGCTTTGGCCTCCGGAGGCGTCGGCGACGATTTGATCATCGCAATAATTTCATCAACATTCGACAATGCGACCGCCAGACCTTCCAAAACATGACCGCGATCTTTGGCCTTGGTTAACTCAAAGCGGGTACGGCGAGAAACAACTTCACGGCGGTGGTGCAAGAAGTGCTCTAAAAACTGTTTCAAGTTCAACAACCGCGGCTGGCCGTTGACCAGCGCCACCATATTCATTCCGAAGCTGTCCTGCAGCTGCGTCATCTTGTAGAGATTATTCAGGACAATTTCAGGAATCTCGCCGCGCTTGAGTTCAATAACGATACGCATACCGGAACGATCCGATTCGTCACGCAGTTCCGAAATGCCTTCCAGTTTTTTCTCACGCACCAGCTCGCCGATCCGTGTTAATAGATTGGCTTTGTTAACCTGATAAGGAATTTCATCGACGATAACAGCTTGGCGGTTGCCCTTTTCCAGATCCTCAACATGCGTGCC
>DBDN01000025.1:2392-2623 GCA_002293615.1 Betaproteobacteria bacterium UBA931
AGATAATGCCGGCTGTCGGGAAATCCGGTGCCGGAATGTATTTCATCAACTCGTCAACCGTAATGCTCGGGTCTTTCAACTGCGCCAAGCAGCCATCGATGATTTCGCCGAGATTGTGCGTCGGAATATTGGTTGCCATACCCACCGCAATACCGGCGCTGCCGTTTAACAACAGGTTAGGCACGCGCGTCGGCAACACGGCTGGCTCCATGGTGGAGTTGTCGAAATTCG
>DBDN01000025.1:2693-50799 GCA_002293615.1 Betaproteobacteria bacterium UBA931
GAGCCGAAGTTACCCTGACCGTCCACCAGCGGATGCGCCATATTCCAGCCTTGCGCCAAACGCACCAACGCATCATAAACAGACGAATCACCATGCGGGTGATATTTTTTCAATACCTCGCCAACAACACCGGCACACTTTGAATACTTTTTGTTATGCAAAAGCCCTTCGTCAAACATTGCGTACATAATGCGACGATGTACCGGTTTCAAACCATCCCGAACATCAGGCAACGCCCGCCCCACAATCACGCTCATTGCGTAATCGAGATAAGAATGCCTCATTTCAGCCTCTAAACTGACGGGCAAAGTTTCTTTAGCAAAAGTTTCCATGGAATTTCTACAAGTAAGCGCCGAACAAGGCCGCTATCAAAAACC
The DNA here is from genome assembly GCA_002293615.1 of Betaproteobacteria bacterium UBA931. Lineage (GTDB taxonomy): Bacteria > Pseudomonadota > Gammaproteobacteria > Burkholderiales > Casimicrobiaceae > UBA931. The sequence goes on from DBDN01000025.1 coordinate 3,071, forward strand.
AACCCAACATCAGGCGGCATAATATTGACACATCCGAGAATGACTAAAACCGCCAACCCGGCGGTTTCAATATCCCCTTCGCGAAATCGTATTATTTTACCATCAACGTCCCGGCAAAAGTGTTGCAAACCATCCTACAAAAAACATTATTGAAGCTTTCTTACGAAATATGCTTGCCAACCGGGAAAGTGAGTATGGTATAGTTCTTGATAAGCGTCGCTGGGCACTTTTGAAGTGCTCGTTCGACCGGTATTTTAGGATCTGGATTTATTCTCTTAACCATCAAACAACGAAAAGGGTAATTACAATGAAACCTCAGATTTTCTTGAAAGCTCTGGTTTTTGCGGGTGCCACATTGGTCGCTTCGACGCTAATGGCGCAGGCTGACCCCAAAAACAGCGGCTACACCATGTTTGGCTACGGTAGCGCCGATGCTAATGTCTGGCGTAGCGGTCATTATGGTGGCAAAGTTGGTATTCAGGATACGCTGTGCTGGCGTACTGGTTTCTGGACGCCCGCTATGGCGGTTGCCGGATGTGACCCTGATCTCGTAAAAGCTTCGGAACCGGCTGCGGCCACGCCTCCTTCACCGCCGCCACCGCCGCCAGCGGCCGCTCCTGCCGTACGTAAAATCTCGCTGGCTTCGAGAGCGCTGTTTGATTTTGATAAAGCCGAGTTGAAACCGGCCGGCAAGTCTGCCATTGACAATGAAATTATTGCCAAACTGCCGGAAATTTCGACGATTGAGCTTGTACTTGTCACAGGCCATACCGATCGTCTTGGCTCTGACGCCTATAACCAAAAACTTTCTGAGCGTCGTGCCGAAACCATTCGCGCCTATCTGGTTTCCAAAGGCGTGCCAAAAGACAAGATTGAAAGTCTTGGCGTTGGTGAAAAACAGCCTGTTACCGGCAACAAATGCACGCAGAAGAACCGTAAACAACTGATTTCCTGCTTGGCTCCGGATCGCCGTGTTGAAGTTGAAATCAAAGGCGAGGCGAAATAAGCTTTTTTGATTCCGAGCAAAACCCCGCGAATTGCGGGGTTTTGTTTTTTTACCTCCGTTTGTTTACTTATGATTTCTACCCTGCTTTTCGATTTTGACGGCACGCTTGCCGATACCGCGCCCAGTCTTGCCACAGCGGTTAACCACGTCCGCCAGCAACATTCGTTAGCCCCTCTACCCATCAGCGCCTACCGTGACCGCGCGTCAGGCGGCGCGCCTGCTTTGCTTGAAGTCGGCCTATCCATTATGCCGAATACCCCCGGATATGAAGAAGCGTGCCGAAGCTTCCTCGCTTTTTATGAAAAACATTTAACGGAGAATGTCGTACTTTTCCCGGGGGTTGCCGAACTTTTGGACAACATCGAAGCCCGGCAATTTCGCTGGGGCGTTGTCACCAATAAAGCGATGCGCTTTGCCGTACCGATCATGGCGCATCTCAATATTGCCGAACGCGCATCGGTCATTGTTGCGGGCGATACCACACCCCACCCCAAACCGCATCCCGCGCCGCTCTTATATGCAATGCAACGGGTCAACACGACTCCCGCACAGTGTATCTATATTGGCGATGATCGCCGCGATATTGTCGCCGCTCATGCCGCAGGAATGAATGCTGTCGCTGCGCGCTGGGGTTACTGTCCTGAAGACGACCCGGTTGAAACTTGGCAGGCGGACGACTGCATCAGCCGGCCTGAAGAGCTCTGGCCGGTCATTGAAAAATTGAATCGGCGCTGATGCGTTTTCCGTAGTTTTCCATGAATATGCTTGCGTTTTCCCGGGAAATCATATAGCCTGTCACCCTTACTTTACTGCTTCAGATTTGATTGGAACTGTTTCGTGAATACTTTTTTGTTTCGTGTGCATCATCACCATCCTGAATAGTCTTTCAGGAGGTATGTGCTGGAAGACACAATGATTCTTCCGGTGGCACGAAACGATGCAGTAAATGAAGCCCTTGGAAGAATTCTTCCGAGGGTTTTTTTGTTTGAGGACACCATGCTGAATAAAACACATTTACGTATCGCTGTACAAAAATCGGGACGCCTGAGCCAGGAATCACAGAAACTACTTGAGCAATGCGGCATCAAAATTAACTTTTCCGAGCAACGCCTGATCGCATACGCAGAAAATATGCCCATTGATTTTCTGCGTGTCCGCGATGACGATATTCCGGGGCTGGTCATCGATGGTGTCGTCGATCTCGGTATTATTGGTGAAAATGTACTGGAAGAAGAGCTGCTGGCGCGCCGCGCCGAAGGCGAAGCGCCGCATTATCAGGTCTTGCGCGCGCTTGATTTTGGCGGCTGCCGTTTATCGTTGGCGGTTCCGATCGACACACCATACGATGGCCCGCAAAGCCTTGACGGCTGCCGTATCGCCACGTCGTATCCACACCTTTTAAAGCGGTACTTTGATCGGCTCGGGTTAACGTTCAAGCCTTGTTTGCTAAATGGCTCCGTCGAAGTAGCGCCACGCGCCGGTCTTGCCGATGCGATCTGCGATCTGGTGTCAACCGGCGCCACACTCGAAGCCAATGGTCTGCGTGAAGCGGAAGTGATCTATCGTTCCAAAGCATGCCTGATTCAGCGCGAGGGTGAAATGCCCGAAGAAAAGCAAGCGTTGATTGACCGCTTGCTCATCCGCATTCAAGGCGTAATTCAGGCCCGTGAATCCAAATACATCATGCTGCACGCGCCTATCGACAAGCAACTGGAAATTGTGGCGCTTTTGCCAGGCGCAGAGCGGCCGACCATACTGCCGCTTGCCGATGATCCCAAGCACGTTGCGATGCACATGGTCAGCACCGAAACCCTCTTCTGGGAAACGATGGAAAAGTTAAAAGCGTTGGGCGCCAGTTCCATTCTTGTTTTACCGATTGAAAAAATGATGGAGTAAACGATGCGAGTCATTGAATGGTCAGCATGCGATGCCAAGGAGCGGCAGCAATTATTGATGCGACCGGCTATCAGTGCTGCCGGCAGTATCGAGGGAACCGTGCGCACAATCATCGAAGACATTCGCCGGGATGGTGATGATGCGTTGCGCTGTTATACCGAAAAACTGGATGGGGTTTCGCTAAATGCAATTCGTGTTTCGGCGGAGGAAATTGCCGCAGCAACAGAGCGCTTATCCGATGATGTGAAAAAAGCAATGCAGGTTGCGATACACAACATCGAAGTATTTCATCTCGCGCAAAAGCAAAACCCGCTTACCGTCGAAACCATGCCCGGTGTGCAATGCCAGATGGTCACACGTCCGATCACTTCCGTCGGGCTTTATATTCCCGGCGGTAGCGCTCCTTTGCTGTCAACGGTATTGATGCTTGCCGTTCCGGCAAAAATTGCCGGATGCACTCGTATTGTTTTATGCTCACCGCCCGTCATTGCCGACGAAATCCTGTGCGCGGCGCGACTTTGCGGCGTTGAAGAAATCTTTGCCATCGGTGGCGCGCAGGCAATTGCCGCGCTGGCATTCGGCACGCAGTCGATCCCTAAAGTCGATAAAATCTTCGGCCCTGGCAACGCTTATGTGACCGAAGCCAAGCACCAGGCAAGCCAATGCCATGACGGCGCGGCCATCGATATGCCCGCCGGGCCTTCCGAAGTGTTGGTGATCGCCGATGAACGTGCCAACCCCGAGTTTATTGCAATCGACCTTTTATCGCAGGCCGAACATGGTCCCGATTCGCAAGTAATATTGGTCACGCCGAGCCGCGCACAAGCGGAAAATGTCGCCAGAGAAATCGATCGCCTGCTTAAAGCTTTACCGCGTTCGGCAATTGCCGAAAAAGCGTTGTCGGCGAGTCGGCTGATTGTTGCTGGCTCCTTGGCGGAATGTGTTGATATCAGCAACAATTACGGACCGGAGCATTTGATTTTGCAAACACAAAATCCACAAGCGCTGGTGGATCGGATTCAAAACGCCGGCTCGGTATTTGTCGGCGACTGGTCGCCTGAAGCCGCCGGCGACTATGCTTCGGGCACCAATCATGTGTTGCCGACATATGGTTATACCCGTACATATTCCAGTCTTGGCCTTGCCGACTTTCAAAAACGCATGACCGTGCAGACGCTGACGCAACAAGGTCTAAAAACGTTGGGCGCTACCATCCAGACATTGGCAGCCGCCGAACAACTGGATGCGCACCGGTTGGCTGTGGCGTTGCGCCTTCGGTCGATAAACAAGGAGTCGTCATGAATATCAAACAACTGGCACGAAAGAATATTCAGGCATTGACGCCTTACCAGTCGGCACGCCGTATTGGCGGCAGTGGCGATATCTGGCTTAACGCCAACGAGTTCCCACACGCCCCTTTTTATCAACTCAATACGCAAACGCTGAACCGTTATCCTCAGCCGCAGCCGCATGCTCTGCTGGCCGCTTACGCCCGATACGCAGGTGTCAACGAAGAGCAAATCATCGCGACACGCGGCGCGGATGAAGCCATCGAGTTGTTGATCCGCACCTTTTGTGAACCCAATGAAGATGCCGTGCTTTATTGCCCGCCGACTTACGGCATGTATGGCGTCAGCGCAGAAACCTTCGGTATTGAGCGGCGCATTGTTCCATTGAAGGAAAACTGGCAACTGGATATTCCTGCCGTCAAAATTGCGCTGCCCGAAGTTAAGCTCGTTTATGTATGCAGCCCAAACAATCCGACCGGCAACCTGATCAATCCGGATGATTTGCGTGAATTATTGGCAATGACGGAGCAGCGGGCATTAGTCATTGTTGACGAAGCCTATATTGAATTCTGCCCAGAGCATACGTTAACGTCCTGGCTGAACACATATCCCAATCTGGTGATTCTACGCACACTATCCAAAGCATTCGCGCTTGCCGGGTTGCGTTGCGGTTTTGCGCTTGCACAATCGGATATTATTCAGATGCTGCTTAAAACAATTGCGCCTTACCCGATACCAATGCCGGTTGCCGATATTGCCGAACAAGCATTAAGCGCGGATAATCGCGCCGTACTGCAAAAAAATATTACCGAGATCGTTGAGAACCGTCAGTGGTTCGCGCACGCTTTGCCAATATGCGAATGCGTGGACAAAGTTTTTGATAGCAACACCAACTGGCTTTTAGTGAGTTTTCATAACGCCGAAAATGTTTTCCAGAAACTCAGCGAAGCCGGCATTGTGGTACGCAACCAAAGCGCGCAACCGGGGCTCGATAATTGTTTGCGCATTACCATTGGCACACTTGAAGAATGTCAGAAAACACTTGCAGTTTTATGCGCCATGAACACTATGGGAACAGCAATATGAAAAAATATCTTTTTATCGACCGCGACGGCACGTTGATTCATGAGCCTGAAAGCGATAAACAGGTTGACCATCTTGATAAACTCGCTTTCGAACCTGGTGTAATTTCCTCACTACTGAAGCTGAAAAATGCTGGTTTTTCGCTGATCCTGATCAGCAACCAGGACGGCTTGGGTACGGCCAGTTTCCCGCAAAAAGATTTTGACGCGCCGCATCAAATGATGATGCGCATTTTTGCGTCGCAAGGCATTACGTTTGATGACGAGCTGATCTGCCCGCACAAGCCTGGTGACGGTTGCGATTGTCGCAAGCCTAAAACAGCCTTGCTAAAACCTTATCTTGCGCAAAACGATTGGGCGTGCGAGCAATCCTATGTGATCGGCGACCGCGATACGGATATGCAACTTGCTCAAAACATCGGTGTTACCGGCCTACGCTACGATTCAAAGCAATTAAGCTGGCCGAAAATCGCACGCCGTATTCTCGCCGAACTCCGCCATGCGCACGTACGACGTATCACCAAAGAAACCAGTATCGATATTGAGTTATGGTTGGATCGCGAAGCGCCCAATCAGATCGATACCGGGCTTGGTTTTTTCGATCATATGCTTGACCAGATTGCCACGCACGCCGGTTTCTGCCTTAACGCCCTGATAAAAGGCGATCTGCACGTCGATGACCACCATACGATTGAAGACACCGGCTTAGCGCTGGGGCAGGCATTACGCGAAGCGCTCGGCGATAAACGCGGCATTGCCCGCTTCGGTTTTGTGCTGCCCATGGATGAAGCGCGGGCTGAATGCACGCTCGATCTTTCCGGCCGTCCTTATTTGAAGTTCGACGCGTCGTTTGTCCGCGATAAAGTCGGCGATATGAACACCGATATGGTAGAACATTTTTTTCGCTCCTTATCCCAAACATTGGGATGCACGCTACATCTGAAAGCTTCCGGCGACAACACGCACCATGTCGTTGAAAGTTTGTTCAAAGTCTTCGGGCGATCACTACGTCAGGCAATTCGCATTGAAGGCAATACCTTGCCCAGCTCCAAAGGAACGCTGTAAATGCGTGTCGTGATTATCGATACCGGCTGCGCCAACCTTGCCTCGTTGCGTTACGCCGTTCAGCGGCTCGGTTTTGCACCGGAAGTAAGCGCCGACGAAAAAATAATCAAGGCGGCGGATAAGCTGTTTCTGCCGGGCGTCGGTTCCGCGCAAGCAGCCATGATTCAGTTGGGCAGCCGCGGCTTGAACAAACCAATTCAAAGCTGCACACAACCGATACTCGGCATTTGCCTAGGCATGCAGCTACTAGGGAAAAACAGCGAAGAGGGAAACACCCAAACTCTTGGCCTGATCGACGCATCCGTCGTACGCATGAAAACATGTGATCTGCCGTTGCCGCATATGGGCTGGAACACCTTGCAGCCACAAGAAAATCACTTTCTTTTTCGCGGCATCACTACCGATGATCACTTTTATTTTGTCCATGGTTTTGCCATGCCTGTCTCCGCTCATACTATCGCCAAAAGCGAATATGGCGCGCCGTTTAGTGCTGCGGTACAACAAAATAATTTCTTAGGCGTGCAATTCCATCCTGAGCGCTCCGGCAAAGCCGGTGCACTATTATTGAAAAATTTTCTGGAATTTTCCCGATGATTCCTGCCATTGATCTGATTGACGGTAAAGTGGTGCGTTTATCGCAAGGAGACTATGCGAGGCAAACCACATACAGCAACGACCCCTTGTCTTACCTGCAACGCTACGAAAATGACGGCGCATCACTTCTGCACCTTGTCGATTTAACCGGCGCCAAAAACCCGAAAGCACGCCAAATTACGCTGCTGTCGCGTCTTTTGCGCGGTGTTCGCGCAAAAACGCAAATCGGCGGTGGCGTCCGCTGCGCCGACGATGTGGACGCCTTGCTGAATGCCGGCGCGGCGCGTGTTGTTGTGGGCTCAATGGCGGTCAAAAACCCGTCGGAAGTCATGCGTTGGTTTCAGCATTTTGGCGCTAAGCAAATTGTTCTGGCGCTGGACGTACGCATTGATGATCAAGGCAAGCCGCGCGTTGCCGTTGCCGGTTGGCAAGAAGCGTCTGCCAAGACCATTGACGATCTCATCAATGAGTATCGGGACTGCGGCCTTAAACATGTACTGTGTACGGACATTGCCCGCGACGGCATGTTGGGCGGCGCCAATATTTCCCTTTATACTTCGCTTGCTGACACTTACCCGGATATTGCTTTTCAAGCGTCAGGCGGCATCGGTACGCTTGATGATATCGCTGCGTTGCGCCACAGCGGCGTCATCGGCGTTATTGTCGGGCGCGCATTGCTCGAAGGAAAATTCACAGTAAAGGAGGCTTTGTCATGCTGGCAAAACGGATAATTCCCTGCCTTGACGTACACGATGGTCAAGTGGTTAAAGGCGTTCAGTTTCGTAACCATGAAATTATCGGCGATATCGTACCGCTTGCCGAACGCTATGCACGCGAAGGCGCTGATGAGCTGGTTTTTTATGATATCACCGCGTCCAGCGATGGCCGGGTTGTTGATAAAAGCTGGGTTGCGCGAGTCGCCGAGGTCATCGATGTCCCATTTTGTGTCGCAGGCGGCATCAGAACCGTTGAAGATGCCGGAGAAATTCTTGCCTATGGCGCAGATAAAGTCTCGATCAACTCCCCAGCCCTGCTCGACCCCACTTTGATTAACCGCCTTGCCGATCGCTACGGCGAGCAATGCGTCGTGGTCGGCATTGATACCTGGCACGATGAGGCAACCGGCGATTATCAGGTGTTTCAATTTACCGGCGATGAGGCGCGTACAAAAAAAACTGCATGGAAAACACTCGACTGGGTGCAAGAAGTTCAACGACGTGGTGCCGGTGAAATTGTGCTCAACATGATGAACCAAGATGGCGTTCGGCGCGGCTATGATATCGTGCAGCTAAAAAAAGTGCGCGAAGTCTGCCGATTGCCTTTGATTGCATCGGGCGGCGCCGGCGAAATGGCGCACTTCCTCGAAGCATTCCGTAACGCAAACGTCGATGGCGCGCTGGCGGCTTCCGTATTCCATAAACAAATCGTCAGAATCGACGAACTCAAGCGTTACTTAAAAGAAAACGGCGTGGAGGTACGCTTATGTTGACCGAGAAAATACGCAAAAAACTTGACTGGCAAAAAAACGGCGGCCTGATTCCCGCGATTGTTCAGCATGCCGTTTCGGGCGAGGTGCTGATGCTTGGTTTCATGAACGAAGAAGCACTTGCCGCCACGGAGCAAAACGGTAAAGTCACGTTTTACTCACGCAGCAAACAACGTTTATGGGTAAAAGGCGAAACCTCGCAACATTATTTGAACGTTGCAGATATTACGACCGACTGCGATAACGACGCATTGCTTGTTTTGGCCTTACCCGACGGCCCGACGTGCCATCGGGGCACATCAAGCTGTTTTTCACCGAGCACCAGCTCTTTCGCTTTTCTTTATCAGCTTGAACAACTGCTCGCCGAACGAAAAAAAGCAGATCCCGCTTCGTCATACACGGCAATGCTTTATCATCAAGGCACCAAACGCATCGCTCAGAAGGTCGGTGAAGAGGGTGTCGAAACGGCGTTGGCCGCAGTGGTAAAAGACCGCGCAGAACTGACCAGCGAATCCGCAGACCTGATTTATCATCTATTGGTTTTATTGCAAGATCAGGGTTTGAACTTGGCCGCAATCATCGACTGCTTAAAAAAACGACACGAAAAATAAACCTCAGTAGTTTCGTAATCATGCGTAGAAAATGAATACTCGCTGCGCTGATGCTTTCTGTGTTTTACAGTTGATCTCATGCGTCTGGATATCAAGCGATGCCACAACACCAGCCCCGATCGATCAACTACCGCAAGCACTCACATTGACCAACAACAATTCCCTATCCTGTCCGCCTCGCCTTCCGGCCAAACGCACCGTTTGTCCGCCAACAAGCGGTTTTAAAATTGCCTGGGTAATATCCTCGGGACGCCGCAGATGAATCCCATTTGCCGTATGCAACTGATCACCGCGCCGCAAACCAAGCATAGCGGCATGGCCACTGTCGGCTTGCACAACCAAGCCTTCGCCTTGTGCGGATAAAAGCGCGTAAAACGTTTCCGGCTTTATGAGCACGCCTTGCAGTAATTCCGTATTCAGACGGATTACAATTCCTTGAAAATCTGCGGGGACACAAGAATTCGAAGAGTCTGCGGGATTACGAGCGAACTGCGGCGATACCGCGGCGGCATCCTTTCCCGAAGCGTCCTCACGCAACACAATACGACGCTCGTTGCCGTTTTTTTCACGCAAAACCATTGCGCCCGGCTCAACGGACAGCAATGTATTTTCTCCGCCAACATCATCCCCTGCCCGCGCGATAAAAACATTGCCGCCTGCACGAAATACAGCGTAGCCATCGCCATCGTCCTGAGCGATCAAGCCCAGAAGGCGCACGTTCCCGCTGATCGTTGCCGGCAATGCCGTGACTTCGGTATTTGTCGCGGCACCCGCGCCAAACAGCGAAGTTGCACGCAACACCATCGCCGGATCGCTTGGCACGGCAGGCGCAACATAAAACGACTTGGGTGCAAAGAAAAACCATCCCCAATAAATAATGACATCGCCAAGAAAAACGATAGCAGTAAAAATCGCGATGTTTGAAAAAAGGCGTGCGATTCGGACGGAAACCATCTTCTAGAATCAGTTCGTGAAATTTTGGATAATATATCAGTTTACGTGCCCACATCCGCGACAGCGTTATAATGTACATATTATATATTTCGTAACAACTTCATGATATCTGCCCAAAACATCATTGAACAGGCATGGGAAAGCCGCGCCGAGCTTTCGCCGAAAACAGTATCTTCTGAAGTACGCAATGCTGTCGCCCATACTATTGACGCGTTAAACGGCGGCAGCGTACGCGTATGTGAAAAAATAGACGGAAAATGGTATACGCACCAGTGGTTGAAAAAAGCTGTATTGCTCTCATTCCGCCTCGCCGATAATGAGGTAATAAAATCCGGCGCGTTGACGTTTTTTGACAAGCTTCCGACCAAATTCAGCAATTTGGATAATCAGGCCTTGGCTGAAACCGGGGTACGCATCGTGCCGCCCGCTGTCGTCCGGCGCGGCGCGTACATCGCCCCTGACGTCGTGTTGATGCCTTCCTACGTCAATATCGGCGCATATATTGACTCAGGCACCATGATAGATACCTGGGCAACCGTCGGCTCGTGCGCGCAGATCGGAAAAAACGTGCATTTGTCGGGCGGTGTCGGTATTGGCGGCGTACTCGAGCCGCTGCAAGCCAATCCGACCATTATCGAAGATCATTGCTTTATCGGCGCGCGTTCCGAAGTGGTCGAAGGCGTGATTGTCGAAGAAAATTCGGTATTGGGCATGGGCGTATTCATCGGGCAAAGTACAAAAATTTATAACCGACAAACCGATGAAATCACATACGGACGCGTTCCGGCAGGATCGGTGGTTGTCGCCGGCAGCTTGCCTTCGGGCACAGGGCGTTGCTCTTTATACTGCGCCGTGATCGTCAAACAAGTCGATGCCCAAACGCGCGCCAAAACAAGCATCAATGATTTACTGAGAGGCTGAAACCCATGGGCGCGCTTATCAAAACCGCCGATGAAATTGCCGCCATGCGCATCGCCTGCCGGTATGCCTCGAAAGTGCTTGATTACATCTCTGCGTTCGTCAAAGCGGGCGTTACCACTGCCGAGCTGAACCGATTGTGTCACAATTATCAGGTCGACGAATTAGGCGTTACCCCGGCACCGCTTAACTATGCGCCTCCCGGGCATACACCCTACCCGGCATCCGTATGCATTTCGTTGAACCACGTCGTTTGCCACGGCATTCCCAGTACGCGCAAATTGCGCAATGGCGATATTCTCAACATCGATGTGACGGTAATTAAAAACGGGTTTCATGGCGATGCCAGCCGGATGTATTGTGTCGGCAAGCCATCAATCCTGGCCAAACGCCTGATCGATGTTACTTATGAAGCGATGTGGCGTGGTATCCGTGTTGTTCGACCGGATGCGCATCTTGGTGATATCGGCCACGCCATCCAGACTTTTGCCGAAGCACAAGGCTTTTCCGTTGTTCGCGAATTTTGCGGGCATGGCATCGGACGCGGCTTTCATGAAGATCCACAAGTGCTTCACTACGGCAAGCGCGGCACCGGCCTCAAACTTAAACCGGGAATGATTTTCACGATCGAACCAATGATCAATGCCGGCGGCCATCAATTACGCGCGCTTGCCGATGGCTGGACCATAGTCACTGCGGATCACGCATTGTCGGCGCAATGGGAGCATACGGTATTGGTGACCGAAAATGGCGTTGAGGTGTTGACTGTCTCCGAAGGAACGCCGCCGCCTGCAGCATAATTCAATGAATCCCGACGCATCGCAAACGCAACAACCGAGGTTTTCTCCCGAAATGTTGGCGTCGATGCGCCAAAAACTGGATAAAGCACGCGCTTTGCTGCATAAAGATTATCTTGCGCAACGAGACACCTATATTTTTTTCCGCCAATGGCAACACCACGTCGATCACGCTCTATGCGCTCTTTGGCGAAAACTGCCTTCATCCCTAACCCATCGTAGCGTTCTACTTGCCGTCGGCGGTTACGGGCGTGGTGCACTCTTTCCTTACTCCGATATCGATACGACCATTGTCCTTAAAAAACCGCCCGATCGAAAAGAAAAAAGTGCGTTAGCCGCATTCGAAACCGCGCTATGGGATCTTGGTTTGCGCATCGGACACGGCGCGTATGTGCTTGATGAGTTCGAAAATTTTGCACAATGGGACATCGCAACACAGACCGCTTTGATTGAATATCGATATTTATGCGGCAGCCGAAATCTTTACCGTCTTTTCGAAAATTCGTTAAGGCAATATTTTGATTTTTCCTCATTTTATAAAGCCAAATGTTTCGAACAGGAACAACGGCATCTGAAATACCGCGACACGCTCTATAATCTTGAACCCAATATCAAGGAAAGCCCGGGGGGATTGCGTGACATTCACATGATTCGCTGGCTAATCCGCGGCATCAAACTCGTCGACGAACGTGCTCGGCAATCTCAAAATATATATTGTCCGCCCTGGTTAACGACTTATGAATTACGCTCCTTGCGCCAACAAGAAATAAAACTCAGTACATGGCGCATTCATTTGCATCTGCTCGCCGGACGCGCAGAAGAGCGTTTGCTGTTCGACCACCAGAATGCGCTGGCCGATATCGTGGGTACTCATGCCCAAGCAAGCCTATATCGTGGTGAAATTTTAATGCAACATTATTATCGTGCGGCGCAGCATATCCGCCGCCTCAATCTGTTGTTCATGCAACTTGTGTATGAATATTTGCACCCGCTGCCAAAAGCCAAGGCGCTGGACAATTGTTTTAACCAGCGCGGCACAACGCTGGATATCGTTCACTCCGATATTTTTACTGATACACCATCGGCTATTTTCGATACTTTTCTTCACTGGCAACATCAAAAAGAAATCGATGGGCTTTCCGCCAATACCTTGCGAGCGCTGAACAGAGCATATCGATATATCAATAACAGCTTCCGAAAAAACAGAAGTAACCAGGATAAATTTGTTGCGTTCTTCCGCGGCCAGAGAACGATAACCCACGCCACACGCATCATGAATTTATACGGTATTATCGGCGCCTACCTACCCGCATTCGGATATATTGTGGGGAAAATGCAACACGATTTATTTCATACTTACACCGTCGATGAACACATTCTCATGACGGTTCGTAATTTACGCCGCTTCAGTCTCGAGGCACACGCCCATGAATATCCGTTATGTTCGCGTCTGATGATGGATTTTAAAAATCCGGAAATATTATTTTTTGCCGCTTTTTTTCACGATATCGCCAAAAGCCGCGGCGGCGATCATTCATTGAGAGGCGCCGAGATCGCCCGGCGCTTTTGCAAAAAACATCGTATTGCACAAGAAGATACCGCCTTTATCGTCTGGCGANNCCTCTTTATCGTCTGGCTGGTCAAAGCACATTTATGGATGTCATTTACTGCGCAAAAATATGATATTTCCAGCCCGGATGTTGTGCATGCTTTTGTCCGGAAAGTTAAAAACGAAAAACGATTGATCGCGCTTTATCTTTTAACAGTCGCCGACATCCGTGCTACCAGCCCGAATATCTGGAATCCATGGAAAGCGCAATTGCTGGAATCGCTTTTCCTGTCGGCGCATGCGCAATTGCACCATAAAGATATATTCGACACGATTGAAAGAAAGCAGCAACAAGCGATTACCCTGCTTAAAAAAGAAAAAAAAACAAGTGATGACATTCCGCTCTGGCACTTACTCGACAATACCTATTTTCAACGACATCATGTCGACGAACTGGTGTGGCACGCATCTGCGCTATCAGAGCATCTACGTACCCGGATACCCCGCATCAGCATCCGCCCGCTTCCTAAAAAAGCGGGAATACAATTCCTCGTTTACCTAAGCGACCGCCAAAAATTATTTGCGCAACTTTGCGTTTTCTTCGGTACCCATCAATTGAATATTCTCGACGCCAAGATCCATACAACACACCATGGTTACGCGCTCGATACCTTCAACGTGCAAACCAAAGATATGTATTTACTGGAAAATAATGAAAAAGCGCTAAACGCAATGGCGCAACGGCTGGCAGTTTTTCTTGGTCAACCGTTTGCGGCATTACCGCCGCTCGGCAAACGCCCGCGCCGCTCCCGACATTATCCGCTGGTACCGCAAATCCGAATTTCCGCCGACAGTAACGATCTTCATTACATTCTGGAAATAACAACCGGAGATCGCCCGGTATTATTGGCGCATATCGCGTCCATGCTGGCAGATGACAACATCGATATTAAAAGCGCCCGCATCAATACCATGGGCGAACGTGTCGAAGACGTCTTCATCCTGAGCGGCAAAGCGCTTTTGCATACGGAAAACCGTGCCGCATTGGAAATACGCTTACAAAACCTTTTACAAACCGATTAATGGCAATAATGCCCGGTCTGATGAGCATGGCCGTGCGCTACTTCTTCTTCAGTCGCCTCGCGAACATCGAGCACAGTACATTCAAACCAGAGCTTTTGTCCGGCCAACTCATGATTGCCGTCGAGCACGGCACGACCATCGGAGATATCCGTAACCCGCCAAACCGTGTCGTCACCTTCACCAACAGTCAGGTAGCCGCCAACCTGCACATCCGGCGGCAATTTCTTCACATCCACCAGACGAATCAATTCGGGCGCGTAATCGCCGAATCCTTCGTTGGGCTCCAAAGAAATGCGTATCTGGTCACCCGTTGTTTTCCCGTTTAACGCATCCTCAACTTTGGGGAAAATCCCCGAATAACCGCCATGAAGATACATCACCGGTGTTTCATTTTTTTCGATCAACTCACCGTCAACGTCAAACAAGCGAAAATTCATGGTGACCACGCAATTGCTGAAAATATTCATGGCAACCCCTTTTTTATCGGTTCAACTGACGGAAAATCTCTTCCTGAGAGCGTTGAATCGCCTCATCGATGGAGCGATCCTCCGGCGCATGGAGCTTGGCGTTTCGATAAGCGTTGATGGCCTCCTGATATTTGCCCATTGCTTGAAGCGCATCTCCCTGGCAGCGCAATGGTGCCGGATTAGTAATTTCCAGTTTCGCCCAGCGCTGACAGCTTTCCAGAGCCCGCTCCCATTCTTTTCTTTCCAAAAGCGTTCGGCTCTCTTCGCTGGCCCGCATAATGGCTTCACGAAATTCAACAAGGCGGCGCTCGCTCTCAGATAGCTCTGGACTAACCGGGACGACAGGGATGACCGGATCGCTAACCGCATCATGACGCCCGCTCACAATCGGTGTTGTTTGATTTTCCTGCTGTTGCCAACGCTCGATTTGTGTGGAAATAAACTGCGTCGAGTGAACCCCCATACTCATCAACGATCTTTGCCAAACACCTATATAAAGCAGTGACAATACCGTTAGGCCAATCAGGCCAACGACAAAAGGGACAACCTTCCCCGGTGTATGGGTGACCAGCACATCGTAATCGTCATCCCAATCCGTCTCCTCAAAACGCTCAAGAGCAGCTTTGGCCCGCCCTGAGGACAATGCCAAAATCGGCAGAAAACCCAACGCCACGCCTTGCCACCATACGCGAAACGCGCGCGCCAGCGCATAACGCCAGCAAGCCAGGCTGTCACGCCGCACATAAGGATTGGAAACACGAAACTGGACGAAAACACCAAATAGCCANNTGCCCAATGTCGTGCCCATCGCCGCCATCAATAATGCTTCGATCGGAATCCAGGTCGCCGTAATCACAATGGGAATGATTAGAGGATTTTCGACAAGGGACATGACCGACGCCGGAATAATATCCCGATTGGCCAGTTCGCTGAGCGGAAAAACCAGAAGCCATCCCCATAATGCATAATCGAAAATTCGCGCCAACGCCCGCCGCCATGGTCGAATATAACTGGAACGTTGCACACGCGCCCGCTCCAATTCAGTCAACCGCAATTGAAATACCCAACTCGGATCTTCGACTAAATAATTGCTGCCCAGAAAAACGGTATGTTTGCGGCGCCAGTTTTTAATGATTTCGCTATCGGGTTCGCCTGGCAATTCATAATTTTTATGCGCTCTTTTGGTGCCTTGGCGAAAGCCATAGGTGTAAACGAAAAAACCAACCAATAACAATACGCCCCAAATCCAACTCTGGGTAATATCGAAAGACGGCACAACATAATCCCAGTTAAACCGCAGCAAAGCCGCAACGACAACCAATACCAGCGCACAAAAAACACCCAGCAGCACCGGCGAGCGTGACTGGCCGAGCGCTTCGGTCAAAACGGGATGATAGTGTTGCTTGGCCGGTGACGGCCATTTTTCCTCTTTCTGAGGTGTTACTACGCCATCAGTCAGAACCTTGCCAGACGACGTCGCCGGTATATTAACCTCGATTCCGGAAACAGGTACCTCCTGAAAGACAATTTGCGGCACACCGATTTCGGAAACCAGTGCCGCCGCAGAAAGCTGGTTTTTCTTTTCCGGAGGCAGCATCCGAAAATCCATCTCAGCATTTTCCGGCACCAGCTCCAGATTCAGGATCGGCTTTTTATGGGGAGACAAATCAACCACGCCGGTAATTTCCACCAATGGAATATCTGCGACTTGAACCGCTTGCGAATCAACACCGGCTGCTTTCTGGACGACATAATCAATACGCTGCTCGGCGCTGCCCTGCGACAACGACCATTCCCTGTCGTACACCTTACGGCGCTGCGGGTCGTTCAGAATCTGGCACGCTTGGTTGTAGAAGCGTAACGACTCTTCGAGCGCGCCGAAATTATCGCGTGTTTTTTTATAGTTTTCGCGAAGCATCTGGCGCAATGCGCAGCAAGCCTCTTGTTCTGAAGCCGTTTCAGACATCCCCAACGCATGGTAAATTGAAAACTTTTGCATCATGTGACTATACTTTATTTCCATAAAACTTACGCCAAAGAATCAAGGCGCACCGCAAAAAGTATGCTTTAAGTATAACAATCAGGCATCGCCGCAACTTGTCCGCTCTGTTCCCGGCAAAACGCTTGTTCTTACCCGATAGAGCGAGTACGATTGATCGATAAACGCGTGCAATTACCTTGCCATGACAACGAACAAAAAAATATTTTTTTCCGCCTGCTTGGTTGTACTGAATTTTTTAGCGGTAAGCGTGCATGCCATTCCGTTGATCAACGAACCCGCTACCGGAAACGAAGGAAAAACCACCGCCAAAAAACCTGCCAAGGTCGTAAAAGAGATCTTTTCCGAACAACCCTCTGCGGGATTTGTCTGCCCAAACGCCGACACGCTTGGCGCGACCGAATGCTTTCTTGATGCGACCGAACATCTGTACACAGTTTGCCGTCACGTCAAGGCCATTGAACTGATTGAGTATGGTTTTGAAAAAGCCAGAGACACCATAAATAACACCAAAAGCGATTATTGCCGGAATAAACAGAAAGTCAGCATGCCTCGCTATTTTGAAGCCGCGCTTCGGGAAGCGCAAAATTCCTCTTCGTGCGCGACCGCGCATCACATCAATCAATTGTATGCGGTATGGACAGCATCAATGATTGCGTTAAAACAGTTACCGGACGAAACCGAGCAGGAGTATCAGCGCCGTATTGACGTCCCGTATCGTGCTTTCGCAGCCTATAAACAACATATCCGTGATACTCTGGTGGCTGCATCTTCCGGGAAAGCCACCGGATCCTGCGAGAAACTTGTTGTTTTTAAACCTTAAACGACTGCTTTGCATTCCGATATTCATGCTCTTTTTTCCGCTCAGGGCGCGCTGGCGCAATATTTGCCCGGTTTTCGCGTACGTACGCAGCAGATCGAAATGGCGCAGGCGATTGCCGATGCGATCCGCGCGCAGACGTGCCTGATTACCGAAGCAGGCACCGGTACCGGTAAAACCTTTGCTTACCTTGTCCCCGCCTTGGTTTCCGGCGGTAAAACCATCATTTCGACCGGCACCAAAACCTTGCAGGATCAACTTTTCGAACGCGATATCCCGTTTGTGCGCGATGCGCTCAAACTGCCGATCGCGGTCGCGCAGCTTAAAGGCCGCGGTAACTACATCTGCCTGCATCGTCTGCGACAGGCCAAAGAAATCGACCTTTTTGCCTCGCGTCAGGACGCCCAATACATCAAATCCATTCTCTCTTTTGCCGAAACCAGCAAACGCGGCGATCGCAACGAATTGTCCATCGTTCCAGAAAACGCAACCATTTGGCCGCTGGTCACATCCACGCGTGATAATTGCCTCGGTACGCAATGCGCCTATGCCTCCGATTGCTTCGTGACGCAAGCGCGCAAAACCGCGCTGGACGCCGACATTCTCGTCGTCAACCATCATTTGTTTTTTGCCGACGCATTGTTGCGTGAAGAAGGTTTTGCCGAGCTGCTGCCCGCGTGCAACACCATCATTCTCGATGAAGCGCATCAATTGCCCGATATCGCCACCGTTTTTTTCGGCGACCGTATCTCCAGCACACAGCTTTTTGAATTTGCGCGCGACACTGAAATTGCTGTCCGAACCGAAGCTGCCGATCTTGCCGAGTTGCTAACGTACCTCGACACCCTTAACTCCGCAGTGCGTCGTATCCGCCTGGCGGCAGGGGAATTTCCCGGCAAATATCCGGCGGCGCAATTACTTGAACGCGCGTCATTTGCCGAAGCATTTGCGGCACTTATCGAAGCCATTGGCCAAATAAGAACCGGCCTCGACCTGATTGCCGAACATAGCGAAACGCTTGGTCTTGCTTGTGCCAATGCCGAAAAATTGCGGCTTGCGCTTAACCGTTGGCAACAAGCTGTCGATAAAAACGAAAATGATAATCCCGATCAAAACGCTTACATCCGTTGGGCAGATATTTCGGCATATCACTGGCAATTGCATACCTCCCCGCTGTCGGTAGCATCTATTTTTCGCAACTATGTCGAACAATCGGAAAGCGCCTGGATCCTGACTTCGGCAACACTTGCCGTTGCCGGCGATTTTTCACATTTTCAACGCGAGCTTGGCCTGGAAAGCGCGCGCACGGCTCAATGGGGCAGCCCGTTTGATTTTGGTTCTGCCGCACGGCTTTACGTGCCGACGAATCTGCCGCAACCGAATTCGCGCGAACATACCGAAGCGGTAATTCATGCCGCGTTGCCTTTATTGAAGGCAAATGACGGCAATGCATTTTTCTTGTTTACTTCACATCGCGCGCTGCAATACGCACAACAATGCCTGTCCGAAATTTTTTCGGAACATCATTACCCGTGGCTATTATTAGCGCAAGGCGAAGCATCGCGCTCGGAACTGTTATCGCGTTTCCGAAAAGAAGGCAACGCTGTATTGCTGGGTGCCGCCAGCTTCTGGGAGGGTGTTGATGTTGCCGGTGATGCCTTGTCGTTGGTCATTATCGATAAATTGCCTTTCGCGCCACCGGATGATCCTCTGGTCGCGGCACGTCTTGATTTGCTGGAAAAAAACGGCGGAAAACCGTTTTTCGACTGGCAGATCCCGCAGGCGGCAATCAGTTTAAAACAGGGTGCCGGGCGCCTGATTCGCACCGAAAGCGATCGTGGCGTTTTGATGATCGGTGATCCGCGCCTTGTTGAAAAACCCTATGGGCGCAAATTGTGGCAAAGCCTGCCGCCAATGCAACGTACGCGCCAGCAGGAGGAAGTGGTGCGTTTTCTCAACAAAATAAACGCCGAAGCAGTCTCTGCCGTTTAGGCCTCCTGAATGTTTTCATTTCGTTCATCCAAATACGCCTGCAAAATCACCTGTGCGGCCACCGCATCACGCACCGATTTTGCCTGATCGCCATACACGCCGTCTTCCTCAAGCATGGTTTGTGCAATTTGCGTCGTCAGCCGCTCATCTACCAAATGCACCGGCAACTGAAAACGTTCATGCAACCATTCGGCAAATGCCCGCGCTTTTTGAGTGGTCGCATGCTCGCGACCATCCATATGTACAGGCAAACCGACCACCAGTTCATCGGGCTGCCATTCGTTGACAAGCAGGGCTATAGCCTGCTCGCGCACACTATGCTTGTCAGAAGCAATCGTGGTGAGCGCCCGCGCTTGATGCAATACCGTTGTGCCGACAGCGATACCAATACGTTTACGGCCAAAATCAAAAGCGAGAATCGTGATCTCAGGCATGACCGGCATGACCGGAAAAGCGCGACGAATCAACACCGATTTGCTTCATTGCTTTTTGAATACGCAATCCGGGAGCGCAATGAAACAGTAAATCGGAAGCATCGTCGCAAGGAATGACCAGCCAGGCATTTTGCGCCAGCTCCTGCTCAAGTTGCCCGGCCGTCCAGCCGGCATAACCGAGAGAAACCAGAGCTTCGTCCGGACCGCCGCCGCCTGCCATGGCCTCAAGCAAATCGCGCGATATCGTCATTCCCAGATCACCACGCACAGCAAGTGTCGATTGCCAATCGCCGAGCGGCCTATGCAAAATAAAACCACGGTCACTGCGTACCGGCCCGCCCCAATAAACCGGCATGTCTTGCCAGCGCCCACTCAACGCGATTTTGCTCATCGGCACACCGGCGCCTTCGAACAGCTGCGACACGGTAAGATCGGTCAAGCGGTTAATTACAATACCCAAAGCGCCGTCCTCATTATGCTCACAAACATAAATCAGCGTCCCGGCGAACGGCGTCTCTTCATCGACGGTCACACCGAGTGCGGGCATCGCCATTAACAAACAGCCCACGAGACTTTCAGACATACTTTGTTTTGATGAAAAGGCAACCGTTTTATCCGTCATTTTTCCGCTACCCATGTTTTCTTTTCTGTACTTTCCCGTTTAACGCATGCCCGGCATCAGACCGCGCATACCACGCATCATTTTCTGCAAACCGCCTTTGGCAACCACTTTCATCATTTTTTGCGTTTGTTCGAACTGCTTTAAGAGCTGATTGACTTCCTGAACACTGACCCCCGCGCCCGCCGCAATACGCTTTTTACGCGAAGCCTTGATGATCTCCGGTTTACGCCGCTCCATAAGGGTCATCGAATTGATAATACCTTCCAAGCGATTGATTTTACGGTCATTCATCGGCATATTCTGTGCCGCCTGCGCTATTTCGGCAGGCAGTTTCTCAAGAAGGCTTTGCATGCTGCCCATTTTACGCATCTGACCAATTTGTTCTTTGAAATCTTCGAGGGTAAAACCCTTGCCGGTTTTCAGCTTTTTTGCCAACGCTTGCGCTTTATCGGCATCAACGGTACGCTGCGCATCTTCGATCAGCGACAACACATCGCCCATGCCCAGAATACGCGAGGCCATCCGCTCGGGATGAAATACCTGCAAACCGTCCGGTTTCTCGGAAATACCGACAAACTTGATTGGTGTTTGCGTCACCCAGCGCACCGATAACGCCGCGCCGCCGCGCGAATCGCCATCGAGTTTGGTTAACACCACACCGGTTAACGGTACCGCTTTTTTGAATGCGGCTGCGGTATTAACGGCATCCTGTCCCTGCATCGCATCCACCACAAACAACGTCTCAACCGGTAAAACCGCTTGATGCAACGCGCTGATTTCCGCCATCATGGCATCATCAACAGAAAGGCGCCCGGCAGTATCAATAATCAGCACATCATGGTAGTGGCGTCTTGCCCAGTCGATTGCCGATTCGGCAATCGATACCGGCTTTTGATCGGGCGCCGACGGGAAAAAATCTATGCCCACCTGCTGAGACAAGGTTTCCAGCTGGGCAATCGCTGCCGGGCGATATACGTCTGTCGACACCACCAGAACTTTTTTCTTTTGCGTTTCCTTGAGTAGTCGCGCCAACTTGGCAACGCTGGTCGTTTTACCAACGCCTTGCAAACCAGCCATTAAGACTACCGCCGGCGGCGTTGTCGCCAAATTAAGCGGTACGGCGTCACCGCCTACCAACGCTGTCATTTCACGATGCACCACACCCACCAGCGCCTGTCCCGGCGTTAATGAACCAATCACCTCTTCACCAACGGCTTTTTCACGCACGCGTTCGATAAAATCGCGTACGGCAGGCAACGCGACATCGGCTTCCAAAAGCGCCAAGCGCACCTCACGCAGTGCTTCCTGAATATTGGTTTCGGTTAAGCGCGCTTCCCCTTTCAGGTTTTTAACAACACGCGCCAAACGTTGAGTCAGATTGTCAAGCATAATGATCGCTCCCTGTTTTCCGACAGCATCAAGTGTTTTCTGTTCAAAGTCAATGGTAAAATGGTTCGCCTTCAACGGCGTTTATCATGAGACTACCGGCAACCAAAACCAGAGGCCGGTTTATTCGGAGATATTAACCTGACGCCAGCTGTTTTTGAACGCCAAATGACACAACGTTTCGCGCTTTCTTGCATGTTTTTATGATGATACCGATTTCTCTCATTCACACTGCTGTCGCCATGCTCTACGCAGTTGGTGCGTGGATGCGCTGGCAAACGACCCGCCAACCTCGACAGAGTATCTCAAACGCGAATGTGCCCGTTTATGTCTGGGTTATGGTGCTGATCACACTCGGCCTTCACGCTTTTGCGTTAACACACGCCATCGCCACACCCAAAGGCATCGATATTTCCATCGGCAACGCCATGTCGCTGGTCGCCTTTCTATGCGTGCTGGTCGCCTGGATTTCTGGTTTGATGCGTGCTTTGCCTATTTTTTCCAGCATTGTGCTCGGTTGCGCCGCAGTAGCCGCATTGACCCCCGTCATATTTCATAGCGATTACCTCTATGCCTATACCACCCATTCATGGGCAGCTTTTCATATTGCCATCGCTATTTCGGCTTACGCGCTCTTCTTTGTCGCGGCAATGCAAGCCTTGGCCATGCTCGGCCTTGAAAAACGGTTGCATCACGGCGTAACTTCTGACCGTCTGCAAAAAACGCCCCCTTTGCTGACATTAGAGCGCTATTTGTTCCGTCTGATCGCTCTGGCGTTTATCCTGCTGACACTGACGTTGATTACCGGCGTTTTTTTCACTGAAGAAATTTTTGGTAAGCCTTTCGAAATTACCCATAAAACCTTGTTATCAATTATCGCCTGGCTTATTTTCGGTACGCTGCTCATCGGCCGCTGGCGTTTTGGCTGGCGCGGTCGACAAGCGTTGTACTGGATTCTATCGGGTACTGCCGTGCTGCTTTTGGCGTATCTGGGGTATAAATTCATCGTCGAAATTATCCTGCGCCAGTAGGAACACCCTGCGATGAACGTCTTTTTCTGGGCCGGCTGCTGTTTCGTCATCGGCATCATTGCCGGCTTCTATGGTTGCCGCCAAATAAGCCCAAAACACATTGCTAAAAGCCGCGAAAAAAGAAATCCGTTACGTTCTGAAGTGGCTGGACACGAACGCCATGATGCGATTATCAATAATCTATCCGAATTGGCAAATAACTGCCTAATTAACGACGTCATGATTCCCCGCCCAAATATTCAGGCGTTGAACCTCAACGAAAAACCTGAAGTCTTGTGGCGACAAATCACTGCATACCACTACGCCTACCTTCCCGTTTATGAGGAAACGCTCGATAGAATCGTCGGCGTTTTGGATTTACGCGACGCATTACGCGCGTCAACGCTGTCAACACAAGGCGACAACCATTCTCTGCGCGCATTGCTGCAGCCGGCTTATTACATTCCCTCCGGCACGCCTCTGCTCAAACAATGGGAAGAGTTCCGCCTCAGCGGCCAACGTCTGGGGCTGATTGTCGACGAATATGGCGAATTATTGGGGCTGGTAACACCAGGCGATATGGAGCACGAAATCGCCTCAACGCTTCGCCCCGGAGAACCGCTTGCGTCCGTTCATTGCGCTTTACAGAACGAAGGCCTAACCGTTGACGCCAGCCAAACATTGAGGGCATTAAACCGCCAGATCGGCAGCGATTTTCCTCTGGATGGGCCGAAAACATTGAGCGGCCTGATCATTGAATATTTAGGCAAAATACCGGAATCCGAAACTGAATTTGCTCTGTACGGCTTTCACATAACGATCATGCAAACCCGCAAGCACCAAGTGCGTGTTGTAAAACTGCGCAGGTTGCCCGCCGACAAGGTAAAATCATAAAGCCCATTGGTCTCTTTTCTTTACAAACCAGATAAGACCATGCATTATCAAGAAGTTAATGAAGCATCTTCATAATTCCCAAGAGCTTTTATACTGTAAGGATTTTAATAAATCATGGTAGCTCAACTCTCCTCGACAACACCGATGATCAGTGGCTTGGCTCGTGCTTTGGTCAAAGAGGGGACGTTAACGCAAAAAGAAGCGGAAAACCTGGCAGCGCAAGCCAGAAACAACAATATTGCTTTTACGGAGCAATTCCTGATGTCGCGCAAGATGACCGCTGCAGAACTTGGTCTTTTTGCGGCAAAAAGTTTTGGCACACCGCTTTTTGATCTAAACGCGTTCGACCTGAACAGAGCTGCCACCGAACACCTCGACCTCAAGTTTGCCGCACAGCACCGCCTGTTTCCCTTGCACACGCGCGGCAAAATCTTGTATGTCGCCGTTTCAGATCCTGCCAACTTTAAAGCGCTTGATGAAATGCGCTTTAAAACCAATCTCCAGATCGTTCCGGTACTGGTTGAAGATGACAAGCTCGGCCGTATTCTTAACCAGAAAATCGAAGAAAGCGGTATTTCCGTCGAAGAGGCCGCCGCTGAAATGGCCGAAATGGATCTGGCGCTGGAAGGATTGAGCGCCGTTGCCGAAGAAAACAGCGAGGTTGAAAATTCGCCGGTTGTTCGTTATCTGCAAAAAATTCTGCTCGACGCCATTCAAATGGGCGCTTCTGATATTCATATTGAGCCATATGAAAAGTTTTTTCGGATTCGCTTTCGTGTCGATGGCGAACTTCAGGAAATTGTGCAACCGCCGATGGATTTACGCGAACCCATCGCTTCGCGGATCAAAGTGATTTCCAAACTCGATATTTCGGAAAAGCGCGTACCCCAAGACGGGCGAATGAAACTACTCCTTTCCAACCAGAAAACCATTGATTTTCGTGTCTCGACTCTGCCTACGCTTTATGGTGAAAAAGTTGTTTTAAGGATTTTGGACTCCTCTAACGTCAAGCTCGGCGTCGAAGTACTCGGTTATGAACCTGATCAGCAAGAGCAGCTGCTCAATGCCATCGGTCGCCCTTATGGCATGATCCTGGTAACGGGGCCGACCGGTAGCGGAAAAACGGTCTCTTTGTACTCTTGCCTGAATATTCTCAACCAGCCCGGCGTCAATATCTCGACAGCGGAAGATCCGGCAGAGATCCAATTGCCCGGCGTCAATCAGGTAAACGTCAATGAAAAAGCGGGGCTGACCTTTGCTTCGGCATTACGCTCTTTTCTGCGCCAGGATCCGGATATCGTCATGGTCGGTGAGATCCGCGATTTTGAAACTGCGGATATCGCAATCAAAGCAGCGCAGACAGGCCATCTCGTCATGTCCACACTCCACACCAACGATGCACCGACAACATTAACCCGCCTGGCCAACATGGGCGTCCCCGCATTTAGTATAGCGTCATCAGTTATTTTAATCACGGCGCAACGGCTGGCGAGAAAACTATGCACTAAATGTAAAAAACCGGTGGACTTACCGCATAGCGTTTTATTATCCGCCGGCTTTCGTGAAAGTGAAATTGACGGCTCTTGGCAACCGTATGGGCCTGTCGGCTGCCCTGTGTGCAAAAAAACCGGATATAAAGGTCGAATCGGTATTTACGAAGTTATGCCGATTTCAGACGAAATCCGGGAGGTCATCATGCGCGAAGGCACTTCGTTGGAATTGGCCGCTCAAGCGCAACGCGAAGGTATCCGGAATTTGCGCCAATCTGGTCTGGTCAAGGTCAAAAACGGCGTCACGTCTCTTGAAGAAATCGAAGCAATTACCAATGAATAAATCAGAGGATTGAAATTATGGCTACAGCAACAGCAAAACGGCAACCACGACCATCCTCCAGACAGAAAAGCGCCAGTGAAGCTTTATTTGTTTGGTCCGGTGTTGACAAAGCAGGACGCGCCGTTCATGGCGATACACGCGGTGCCTCCAGCAGTAGCGTCCAAGCAGCCTTGCGGCGGCAAGGAATTAAGATCAAAAAAATCCGCAAAAAAGCTTTCGGTGGCGGTAAAAAAATCAAGTCCAAGGATATCTCCTTTTTCACCCGCCAGCTGGCTACGATGATGAAAGCGGGTGTGCCCCTGTTGCAAACATTCGATATCATTGGGCGCGGCCATGAAAATCCTCGCTTTTCCCGCCTTCTGTTTGATATAAAAGCCAAAATTGAGTCCGGTTCCAGCATGGCTCAAGCATTCAAGGCGTATCCTCTTTATTTTAACGATCTGTATTGCAACCTTGTCGCAGCCGGGGAAGCCGCGGGTATTCTGGATAATGTACTGGATCGTTTGGCCACTTATCAGGAAAAAACCATTGCGCTTCAAGGAAAAATCAAATCAGCACTGACTTACCCCATAGCGGTGCTGGTCATTACTGCCGGAGTCGTCGGTGTGATCATGTATAAAGTCATCCCTGCCTTCGTCAAAATGTTTAACGATATGGGCGCATCATTACCGCTGCCCACGCAAGTCGTCGTGGCCATGTCAAACGCTGTTGTCAATCACGGCATATTTGTCTTAATTGCCATTATTGCGTTGATCACGGGTACCATCGCCATCCATAAACGGTCAGCGTCATTTCGTATGACCGTTGACCGCCTGATGCTCCGCCTCCCGATTTTCGGGGCATTGATTGAAAAAGCAACACTCGCCCGCTGGACACGTACGTTGTCCACCATGTTTTCCGCCGGTGTGCCGTTGGTCGAAGCGCTCGACAGTGTGGGCGGCGCATCAGGAAATGGCGTCTACGTTGAGGCAACCAAAAAAATCAAAACCGAAGTCAGTACCGGCCTCTCATTGACCAACGCAATGAACAACTCGCACCTTTTCCCGGCAATGGTCTTGCAAATGACGCAAATCGGCGAAGAGTCCGGCGCGCTTGATGACATGTTGAATAAGATTGCCGATTTTTATGATCGCGAAGTCGATGAAGCGGTAGAAAGCCTATCAAGTCTTTTACAACCGCTCATCATCGTTATTCTCGGTATTGTCATCGGCGGCATCGTAGTTTCTATTTACCTGCCGATCTTCCAAATAGGGCAAGCCGTATAAAATTTTCTTACCATCGACACAAGAGCCCGGCTCCGGGCTCTTTCTTCTTTTGTCACTTTTTTATGCATCCTTTTACCCTTTCTGCAATTTCACCGTTCAACCACCTGGCAATCACGCTAACCCTGGTCATCTTTATCGGCCTATGCATCGGCAGCTTCCTCAATGTCGTCATCCACCGCTTACCCAAAATGCTGGAGCGTGACTGGCGTCGGCAGTGCGCCGAATTGCGCGGAGAATCCGTGCAGGAAGACACGCCTTACAATCTGGTTGTTCCCCGTTCGGCATGCCCCAACTGCGGCCATCGAATCACGGCTTTGGAAAACATACCGATCATCTCCTGGCTTTTTTTGCGCGGTCGTTGCCGACAATGCAAAACACCGATTTCAATACGCTACCCGTTCGTCGAACTCATGGGCGGCGTGTTGGCCGGGATGGCGCTCTGGCATTTCGGCGTTACCTGGCAAGCGCTTGCCGCCTGCATTTTGTTGTGGACGCTGCTGGCACTGGCTTTCATTGATTTCGATACGCAACTTTTACCGGATAATCTGACGCTGCCTCTGTTGTGGCTGGGGCTCATCGCCAATTTATTTGGCCTTTTTGTGCCGCTCGCCGACGCTGTTATTGGTGCTGTCGCCGGTTATCTGGTTCTGTGGACAGTCTATTGGGCCTTTAAACTTTTGTGCGGTAAAGAAGGGATGGGTTATGGCGATTTCAAGTTGCTGGCCGCTCTCGGTGCCTGGCTGGGATGGCAAGCTTTGCTGCCTATTATTCTGTTTTCTTCGCTGGCCGGTGTGCTAATCGGCATTATGCTGGCGGGCATACGTGGGCATGACCATAATATCCCAATGGCGTTTGGCCCGCTCCTTGCCGCCGCCGGAGCAATCACATTATTTTGGGGGCAACCCGTCTTGGCTTGGCTGCATTTACCGGGAGCTTTTTAAAGGATGGCGTTGGTCATCGGCACAACCGGCGGTATTGGTTGCGGTAAATCAACCGTCGCACAGTTGTTTCATAACCTAGATATCGAAACACTTGATGCCGACGACCTGGTACGCGAGCTTAGCGCCCCCACAGGCTTTGCTTATCCAGAAATCGTCGCTTTATTTGGGCCGAACGTCTTACTGCCTGACCAGACCCTGGATCGTACTAAAATCAGGCGACGCATCTTTTCCGATCCCCCGTTGCGCGAAGCCATGGAAAATATTTTGCATCCGATGGTTGCCGACGAGGCATCGCACCGTATTGCGCGCTGGCACGGCGCGTACGGCCTTTTTATTGTCCCGCTTCTTCTGGAAAAAAGACGCCTGCTTCACTTTGTTGACCGCATTCTCGTGGTTGATTGCAGCGAAACGCAGCAAATTGCCCGTGTCACCGCTTCACGCACCTTATCGGAAACAGATGTACACGCCATCATGGCAACGCAATGTTCCCGACAAGAGCGGCTGACACGTGCCGATGATATTATTGATAATAATGGTAATTTTGATCATCTTTGGCCCCAGGTTCGCCATCTCGATCGGTTTTATCGCGCGCTGGCCGCGGATACTGCCAATAACCATAAAGAAAACACTTAATATTTTTCCCATTTTGCGGCACAATAATGACCATTATTCGTTTTTCCGGTCAAGGTACAGGTGCCCATTTCTTACGAGCAGCCGCTTAATGAACGAACCCGCACGCTGATGCGGCTTGAGGGGATATTTTCTCGTATTTATTTCTTTTCCGCTAAAGAAACGCCGGTGGAGCATCATGTTGCGATGCAGGCTTTATTTGAGCTCGCCGATGTTTCAGCGCGCGCCGACCTGAAATCCGACTTGCTTCAGGAACTTGAGCGTCAAAAACTGGCGCTTGCCCCATTACGTAATCATCAGCATATTGATCAACAAGCACTTGGCCGATTGTTAAGCAATATCGACCAAACCATCGGCCAGATCTACGCGTACACCGGAAAAATCGGCGCACATTTACGCGATAATGAATGGTTGATGTCGATCAAGCAACGCATGTCGCTTCCCGGCGGCGCCAGCGGTTTTGATCTACCCGCATTTCACTACTGGCTGCACCAACCCCCGCATCAACGGCAAAAGGATTTACAGCAGTGGCTGATATCATTCCACGCCATTCGGGATGGCGTCGATATCCTTCTTCGTTTACTACGCGAAAGCGGGCATACTGCATCTTGCATCGCTGAGAACGGCGCTTTCCAACTCATGCAAAACAATAAAGCAGTGCAAATGTTGCGCGTCACTGTTCAGGACAATATTGCCTGTGTCCCCGAAATCAGCGCTAACAAATACGCAATCAATATTCGTTTTATCAGTGTTGACGGCCTAGCGCGCGGCCGTGCTTGTGATCAGAATATTGCTTTTGAACTGACCCAATGCCAGAACTGACTGCTCAATATTCCACCGGAAGTGGATCAAGCGACCGCCATAAATACCACGTCGCAACACTACGGTAAGGCCGCCAACGTTCCGCAAATAGACGCATTGTCTCAACATTCTCGCACTGTTGCGGATAACGCATCCGCAATGCCCGCCGCAAACCAAGATCGGCTATCGGAAACACATCGGCGCGTAACTCATGGAAAATCAAAAACATTTCTGCGCTCCAGCGCCCGATGCCTTTTACTGCGCTCAGCGTTTTAATAAGCGTTTCATCATCAAGTTTTTTCCAACTGCGCGGCTTTAAACAACCACTGGCAAAATGGCACGCCAAATCCTGTATATACTCGCTTTTCCGTTGAGATAGCCCTGCACAGCGCAGCGCATCGTTGTCCATGCCTATAATTTCTTCCGGCAATAATTTGGGGAAAGCTTTTCTCTCATAAATGGGGTTGATGGCCGTCAACAGCCGCCGCCAAACAGCATCCGCCGCCCTTACGGAAATTTGCTGCCCAACGATTGCTCTGGCCAATGTGGTAAATGCGTCATGACGTCGCTGTAAATGAAAATCAGGATATACACGGATCAATGCACACATAACAGGATCATGACGCGATAAAGTACGGACGGCCTGATCCCAATAAGACGGTTTCATCGCAAACCCAAGACAGTGAGAAAAAGTAATGATAGAGTATGGTAACACATTGAATTTTCGGCTGATTCTCAATCATGACTATGCTTGATCTTCATACCACGTTATGCACAAATTAATGCCGCCTTGCTTATTAAGTATTTTTCTTTTCATTTTCCTTTTGTGTCCTGCTTCGGATATTTACGCCCAATCCGGCGCACCAACAAAAATTCTTCGGCTTGCCTTTCCTACGGCGGAAACCGGTTTCGACCCGCCGCGTGTCAGCGATACATATTCAAACACTATCAATGAATCCATTTTCGAACGCCTTTTGACCTATGATTATCTGGCACAACCCGCGCGGCTGATACCCATGGCCGCCGCGGCAATGCCCGAGATCAGCGCCGATGGTACTGTCTACACTTTCCGTGTCACGCCCGGTATCTATTTCGCTGATGACCCCGCTTTTGCGCATCATGTGCCACGCGAATTAACCGCCGAAGATTTTGTCTATAGTTTTAAGCGCGTTCTTGATCCTGAGCTCCGCTCACCTTGGGCATTTATGATTGAAGGCAAAATCACCGGACTGGATACGCTGGTGGAAAAAGCAAAACAGACAGGACGTTTTGACTACGATGCGCCTGTTGAAGGCTTGCGTGCGCTTGACCGTTACACCATACAGATCAAAATTA
The DNA here is from genome assembly GCA_002293615.1 of Betaproteobacteria bacterium UBA931. Classification (GTDB taxonomy): domain Bacteria; phylum Pseudomonadota; class Gammaproteobacteria; order Burkholderiales; family Casimicrobiaceae; genus UBA931. The sequence goes on from DBDN01000025.1 coordinate 33,830, forward strand.
ACCAGGCCGATTATAATTTCAACTACATTGTCGCCCACACACCTTTTTCCGTCGTCGCGCGCGAAGTTGTTGAACATTATCAAGATGACTTGATGGCGCATCCGGTTGGCACCGGCCCATATCGGCTGAAGCAATGGACGCGTGGCGCGCGTATCGTACTGGAAAAAAACCCCGGATACCGCGGCAAAATATGGGACTTCCAGCCAAGTGAAGACAACGATCAATTGCTGATCGCACAGATGAAAGGAAAAAAACTCCCTTTAATTGATCAAGTGGAAATCAGCATCATTGAAGAAGAGCAATCTGCCTGGCTGGCATTCAACAAATATGAAATCGACTATACGGGTGTTGGCAGATTCGGTGACCAGGTCTTTGAAAGCGATCGCTCTTTAAAATCAACATGGCAAAAACAAAACATTCGCCTGATTCGTGGCATCAACCCGGAGATTACTTACACTTTTTTTAATTTCCGTGACCGGACACTAGGCGGTTTTTCCAAAGAAAAGCTGGCATTGCGCCGCGCCATTATCATGGCCTACGATCGCGATGAGGAAATCAAAGTACTTCGCAAGGGACAAGCTGTCAAAGCCAATATGCCCATCCCTGTCGGCGTTGTCGGGCATGAGCCGAATTATCGTCCGCTCAATGCTTACGATCCGGAGCTCGCCGGAAAATTGCTCGATGCCTTTGGTTATCAGAAAAATAAAGACGGTTGGCGAACCATGCCCGACGGCTCTTCTTTAATACTGAAAATGTCAACCGGCACCACAGCCACGGATCGGCAGTTCAATGAACTATGGAAAAAAGCGATGGACCGTATTGCGATCCGTATTGAGTTCAATCCGGGAAAATTTGCCGATCATCTCAAAGCGGCCAAAGCCTGCCAACTTCAAATGTGGGGCTCGGCATGGACTGCCGATTACCCGGATGGAGATAATTTCATGCAACTCTTATACGGCCCCAATACCGGACAAAGCAATAACGGATGTTACCAATCAGCCTTATTCGACGCTTTTTATGAAAAAGCGCAGCGTTTGCCTGACTCGCCCGAACGCAATCACTTGTTTCTGGAAATGACACGGCAAATGGAGGTCGACGGTGCGTGGATACTTGGCGTTTCCCGCGAACGAAATACTCTGGTCCGCCCATGGGTGCTTGGCTTTAAGGCGCATCCTATCCTAAGCGCCAATTGGGTGTACACGGACATTGACCATAGCCTGAAACCATGATCGCTTATATTGTTCGCCGCCTGCTGCAAATGATTCCGATTATGCTCGGCGTGGTTTTACTGTTGTTTGTTCTGTTCAACTGGGTCGGTGGCGACCCCGCTTATGTTCTTGCGGGGAAAATATCCAACGAAGCACAAATTGCCAATATCCGCCACCAACTCGGTATCGACCGGCCTGCTTACATTCAAATCGGCATCTTTCTAAAGCAAATCATCACCGGCGATTTCGGCGCAAGTTGGAGTACCGGCGAACAGGTTTCCCATATTCTTTTATCACGGCTTGGCCCATCCGTCACGGTATTACTGCCCCTGTTAATTCTGGAAACGCTGCTGGCAATCGCACTCGCCCTGGTCGTCGCCCGTATTCGCGGTTCTCTTACCGACCGCCTTATCATGATCTTATGCACGGTCGGCATGTCGATTTCCATTCTTGTATACATCATTGTCTTCCAATACTTACTGGCCTATCGACTCGGCTGGTTTCCGGTACAAGGTTGGGGCAACAACATCTGGGAAAACTTGTTCACCTATGCCACACTTCCTATCTTGATCGGGCTAGCCGTAGGGTTAGCGCCCAACCTCCGTCTCTTCCGCTCATTTATGCTTGATGAGATTGATCAGGATTATGTGCGCACAGCCCGCGCCAAAGGCTTAACCGAGCGCCGTATTCTCTGGGTTCACGTATTACGCAATGCATCCATTCCGATTATCACTTACGTGATGGCATCATTACCCGGTCTTTTAGTCGGCGCTTTTCTGATTGAGCGTTTTTTTTCTATCCCGGGCATCGGCCGCGAGGTCTTGCTCGCCGTAGAACGATCCGATTTTCCGGTGATTAAAGCAATTACCGTTTATGTCGCCATAGCAACAATGTTCGCCAATCTGTTTGCCGATCTTGCCTATAAAGCGGTTGATCCACGCGTGGAACTGAAATAAAAATGAACGCCGTAGCGAAAGATCATTACTCGAAAGGCTTCTGGCGACTTGCCTGGCAACGCTTTGCCATAGATCGTGTCGGCATGGCTTCACTTTTTATCGTCGTATTCTTTCTTGCCATAGTCTTTCTTTCAGCAACCGGACTCATCGCCTCAGACTGGAACAAAGAAATCGCAATCAACGATGCGCCACCCAATCTTTGGGGATTGCTCACGCAATCGGAGGTTTCCGCCCCGGAATCATATCTTGCCCATCCGCCTACCGGTCAACCCGTCACGGAAAGTCAAAATATTCCAACGGCTGTCATCGATCCGCTTGCCGATGCTTTGGCATCACTTGGCGCAAGCAGTAAAACAACAATCACTCAAAAAAAAGCATCATCACTTCCTTTGGGCGGTGATCGCTGGGGGCGCGATGTTTTGATGAAAACAGTCAAAGGAACGCAAACATCGCTTTTCGTCGGCCTGACCGCAGCACTTTTGGCGACATTTCTCGGCACATTGCTCGGCGCGCTGGCCGGGTATTACGGCGGTTATGCAGACGATACCCTTAACTGGATATACAGTGTTTTCAATTCCATTCCTTATCTGTTATTGATTCTTGCCGTCGCCGCCGTGCTTCAACAACGCGGCATCGCCACTGTTGTACTCATTCTTGGTTTGACCGGATGGACGGGCGTATTCCGCCTCATTCGCGCCGAATACATCAAACATCGATCCCGTGAATATGTGATGGCTGCACACGCGTTCGGCGTGCCATCATGGCGTATCTTATTGATACACATCCTACCCAACGTTTCACATATCGTCCTCGTCGAAATTTCCATATTGGCCGTTGCGTTTATAAAATCTGAAGTCATCCTTTCATTTCTTGGCTTTGGTGTTGCCGTTGATGAAGTGTCGTGGGGATCTATGCTCAACGATGCACAGAGCGAACTCATCCTGGGTCGCTGGTGGGAGTTGATNNCAGGTGGTGCTATGGCAATATTGGTCACCGCGTTCAGCCTTTTTACCGACGCCATGCGCGATGCGCTTGATCCAAAAATTAAAGGGGTGCGGACATGACCGATCAAGCGCTTTTCTCGGTGGAGCATCTTGGCATCTCCTTTCGTCGCCACAACCAGGATCCTTTTATTGCCGTCAACGACATTTCTTTTACCATTCAAAAAAATGAAATATTGGCAATTGTCGGCGAATCCGGGTCCGGGAAAAGTATTACCGCACTTTCAATTATCGGATTACTCCCAGAGCAAGCCGCTCAAATACCAAAACAGAGCAAAATTATTTATCAAAAAAGAAATATCTTAACGCTCCCCAAAAAAGAAAGGCGCGCCATACGTGGCACGGACGTCGCCATGGTATTTCAAGAACCGATGAGTTCGCTCAATCCGGTAATGACCGTCGGCAACCAAGTCATGGAAGTGCTTCGCTATAAGCGCTGCTTGTCTGAATCCGAAGCGTATAAACACTGTATCGCGCTCTTTGACGAGACAGGATTGCCCGACCCGGAAAAAATGATGCGGTGCTTTCCTAATCAACTTTCCGGAGGGCAACAACAACGAATCATGATCGCAATGGCGCTTGCCTGTGAGCCGCATCTCCTGATCGCCGACGAGCCGACTACTGCTTTGGATGTCACCATACAAAAGCAAATTATTGCGCTTTTAAAAAAGATTAAAATGAAGCGCCATATGTCGATCCTCTTTATTTCGCACGATCTGGCGCTTGTCGGTGAACTGGCTGACCGCATCATTGTTATGCGCCATGGAACCATTCGCGAACAAGGAAACGTCAAACAAATTTTTCTTGCGCCACAAGATGCTTATACCCGCGCTTTATTAAAATGCCGGCCTGCCATCGGCGATATGCCTCCGCGGTACCTACCGGTCATCGAAGATTATCTCAGTGCCGAGCAAACACTACCTCATAACGAAGCCATACCGGAAAACGTAACGACGGAACAAAATAAAAAACCGGCGTCTATTATTCTAAAAGCCGAGCATATTAAGAAAAGTTTTTTTAAACGAGAAGGCTTCTTTCGCCAACGGGAAATTCCTGCCGTCAAGGATACTTCTTTCATACTACGTAGAAAAAAAACACTGGGGATTGTTGGCGAATCCGGCTCCGGAAAAACAACGCTGGCCATGACGGTACTGCGCTTGCAGAAAGCCTCCGGCGGCAATATTTATTTTGACGATCAGGAAATTCTTTCATTATCGGACGGAGCTTTTCTTCCATACCGTCGCCGCATGCAGATTGTTTTTCAGAACCCCTATGCATCGCTTAATCCGCGCTTTACCATTGGACAAAGCTTGATGGAGCCCATTTTGTTGCATGGTATGGCCGCCAACAGGAAAAGCGCGATCCAAGTTGCTTTAGAATGGTTGGCACGCGTCGGCCTTGTTCCCAACGATTTTTACAAGTTTCCCCATGAATTCTCCGGCGGCCAGCGTCAGCGTATTGCTTTGGCACGCGCGCTTACCGTACGCCCGGAATTGCTGATCCTTGATGAGCCCGTTTCGGCATTGGACGTTTCCGTGCAAGCGCAAATCCTTAACCTTCTCAAGGATATCCAGGATCAGTTCGGCATCTCTTATCTTTTTATCTCTCATGACCTTGCTGTCGTTCATTTTCTTTGCGACGAAGTCATGGTTATGCACAAAGGCGAAGTCGTAGAACACAGCGAAAAAGACGAGCTTTTTCGCCATCCAAAAACCGCTTATACCCAGCACCTTTTGGCGTCCGTGCCCAAAGGTTTTGTCGGACACTTATAGAAGGGAAGGTTCTCTATTTCCATGAAAAACAAAAAATACCTGAGCACAGTGATATTTATCGCGTTGCTTCTTCTTATTATATTCAATCAAATCAAATACCATAATGTCCCCAAGAGTAATGATCAAAATCATTCCCCGTCTCCGGTATCATCGCAGCAAAGCCGAAAATCGCCGCATGTATCGAACGCCACCTTTCCCGACGAGGCCCGGCAAACTTATGCATTGATTCTTAACGGCGGTCCGTTCCCCTACCGTCAAGACGGCGTCACTTTCTACAACCGGGAAAAAAGACTGCCGGACATGCCTAGAAATTACTACCGTGAATATACGGTAAAAACCCCGAGCGCCGGTGACCGCGGCGCCCGGCGTATCGTCTGCGGCGGTAAAATGCCCAAAAAGCCGGATATTTGCTATTACACGCCTGATCACTATCGGACTTTCACCGAAATTCATCATGAAACCTTTCCCGCTCAATAATCCGAAAGCCGCATCAATTCGGCATCTCAACACTGCGGTTGCTGTTCAACACATGGAAAACGCGTGCAAACAAACAGCACTGCGCTACCACATTATTACTTGCAGCAACGTCCATAATAAATCGCAATTATTTGAACTGCTTGCAACATCGCTCGCTTTCCCCGATTATTTTGGCCACAACTGGGATGCCCTTTACGATGTCTTGTGCGACGACCACTGGATGGGTGAGCATGGTATTGTTTTACATTTTCGAAGTATTGCCGCTTTTCAAAGACAAGACGCACACGATTGGAGCATGCTTTACGAAACGCTCGAAGACGCCATTGATTATTGGCGTTCGCTTAATCTGCCTTTCTGGGTCTTTTTCGATCATGTATTCTGAGCATGCCACAAAAACTTACAAGCAACCGATTTCAGTACTGGTCGTTATCCACACGCCGGATCATGAAATATTGCTCCTTGAGCGCGCTGATTTTCCCGAATACTGGCAGTCAGTAACCGGAAGCGTCGAATTCGGTGAAACATTATTCAATGCCGCCAAGCGGGAGTTACTTGAAGAAACCGGACTCATTGCCGGTCGCGATGGCGTGCTAACCGACATGAAACACAGCGTCCACTATGAGATTTTTCCACAATGGCGACACCGATATCCTCCCGGCACTCATCAAAATCGTGAGCACTGGTTTTCGTTTTCAGTTGTATCAAAACAAAATATTGCCCTATCAAAGCGCGAGCACACCTGCTTTACCTGGCTGCCTGCAACAGATGCCGCAGAAAAAGTATTCTCGCCATCCAATAGGGATGCCATTCTTGCTTTGACTGAATTACAGCCTTAGGCAAAATCAAGCTGTCGGCAAGTCATGACTATCTTGTAGAAAATCGTTATTTTTTCGTGATATTTAAATGTCCCTGAACAACGATTGATATATCGTGAAGTAATCGGGAAATGTTTTAGCCACGCACTCGGGATGGTTGATGGTCACATCCGTATCCAACAACGCCAGAAGCGAAAAACACATTGCGATTCGATGATCATCGTAAGTATCGATTGCGGCATGACGTAACATTTTAGCCGGAAATATCTTAAGCCAATCCCTCCCGCTTTCCACATCGGCTCCAGCTTTTTTGAGTTCGGTTGCCATCGCGGTAATGCGATCCGTTTCTTTCACGCGCCAACTTCCGATATTTCGTAATACCGTCGGCTGTCGTGCCGTCAGCGCCGTCAGCGCCAACGTCATCGCCGCGTCCGGAATTGCGACACAGTCGATTTCCCCGCCTTTGAATGGCGCGCCCCGTTCGGCCTCAATAAAATTTTCGCCCATACGAATATGAGCGCCTTGCTGCCGCAATACTTCGGCAAAAGCAACATCCCCCTGAACCGAATCCCGGCCGACACCATAAACACGCACCGGCCCGCCACCCAAAACGCCCGCTGCCAGAAAATAAGAAGCCGACGAAGCATCACTCTCAATATGCAGCGTGCCGGGGCTCCGATAAGACATACCACACGGCACGCGAAAAGTGTCTTCATCATTCACGACCTGAACACCGAAACGCGCCATCAGATGAGTCGTGATCAAAACATAAGGTCGAGAAATAAGCGGCGTTGTTAAATGCACCAGCACCCCGGGAATATTATTGTCCTGTTTCGGCAATAGCGGCAACGCCATTAACAATGCCGATAAAAACTGGCTAGAAACATCGCCGCGGATCTCGACCTTGTCCGCTCGCACACGTGCATCACGCGCGCCGATTACCAGCGGGAGAAACCCCTCTTTATCCCGATATTGAATCTGCGCGCCCAATGAACGTAATGCGCTAATCAAATCGCCAATAGGGCGTTCATACATTCGCGGCACGCCTTCGAGACAATATTGGCCATCCATCATTGCCAGTGCCGCCGTTAACGAGCGAACCGCCGTACCGGCATTGCCTAAAAACAACCCTGCTTTTTTATTTGTAAAACTTCCGTCGACACCATGTACGCGCCAATGGTTATTATCAAGACGATGTAGAGAAACACCGAGCATTTGCAAAGCTTCGCGCATATAGCGCACATCATCAGCATCCAACAAATTATGCAGATCCGTTTCCTGCGCGCATAGCGATGACAACAAAAGCGCCCGATTGGAAATACTTTTTGATCCCGGCAGCGTATAAACCCCTTGGGCGTGAGGTGCGGCCGCAATCGTTAAACGAGGTAGAAATTCCATAGCTGATATCAATTAAATCGAATAGAGTAGTGAACGCTTGCCGATGAATCATCTGTACCAAAACGACCGTTTAACGACCAATGCCGCACAAATCTCCAAGTCAGGCGAACGGCATCATGTAATCCGTTAAAACTTTTCTCCAGGGCCACCGATATGTCTTTGGTCAACCTTTTCCCCACGGTTACTACTTGCGTACTCTGGCCATCGTTGGTACGCATACCAGTGATATTGATCTCGTCAATAACACCGCCAAAAAGGGAATCCGTCAAAGTAGTGGCATCATCACCGGCCAGCATCGCATTAAATACCTGGAACAGAATACCCGAGTCGCCGCCGTCAATATCATCGGTACCGTGATCGAATAATAGCCATGACAAAGTTTCGTTGCTGGACATGTGCAGTTCGGAGCGCAACGCAACGGTTGGCCGTTTTGCCGTCCCCTTCACAGTCACACCGGCACCTACCGAAGAGTTTTCACGAATAGCCAAAATATCCAATGTCGGATTATCAATCGGGCCTAAAAACGAAATAATCCCACGATCAATATGTAATTTCTGCCCGTAAGCGTGATAGCTGCCATCATATACCTGTAATGAACCATAGGCATTCAATGCCTGATTGTGAAGCGCCCTGAGCTTTAACGCGCCTTTAACCTTGGTATCCACGCCGTAACCACGTATCCTGAAATTATCACCCAAATCAACATCGAATTCGACATGCGCCAACGCGGCAGTTCCTTCGCTCCTTTTCTGCTCATTCGCCATCACCACATCGTCCGATAATGAAGGAGTACTATTATCGCGATAACGAATATTGCCATAATCCGTTTTCAGATTCCCGGTAAGCGAAATACCATTTGCGTCATACGCCAGATCACCGCGACCAGTCACAACCAAAAAGATTTCCTGACTGCGGATAATGTTCATGCGATCGACCGTAATCGAAAACTGCGCGGAGGGCTCTGCCGTCAAAAGATCCACCTCACCATTAATAAACATATTGCCGCGTCCGCCTTTGAAGACAAGCTCATCGATCACAATTTTATTGTTTGCCATATCGATTTTCATTATGCCTTCATCAAGCGCAATACCGGTAAGATCATCGTGATAAGAAAGCGCGCTGCCGATTAATGAGCCTCCGTTGGCGCCATTTGCCCATGTCCCCTCGTGTACCAAGTCCAATTTCAGGTTACCGGTTGCTTTGATCCCGCTGCCCGATAACGATGTCAACACCGACAAATCAGGAGCTTCGCCGGTAACATGCGCTTTGAAAGGAAGCATTGTCAGATCATATCGTCCATCGGGAATATCTGCGCTTGCTGTGGCGTTTAGGGTGGCAAAACCATTGCTTTCCACCACAGCATTTGCATTCAAGCGCGCGCCATCAAGCGTAACGCGCAAAGCGGTTTGTCCAAGATTGAGCGGCAGCCATTGTGTTTGTGATGGTATCTGAAATTTCAAATCTCCCGTCTTACGCTGAATATTCGCCACACCTTCGCGATGACCCGCCTGCTGGGTAAGATACCAATCGGCAGCCAGTATGACATCGCTTTGTATATTATTGTTTTTTACTCCGGCAAATGCCAGCCACTCAGCAACATCAATCTGTGTGAGTTCGCCTTTGGTGTGAAAATAATCAGTACGCCATTGCAATGTTTCTAAATGAACATTCATGTTATTTAACGACAATATTGTCGTGCCGAGAGCGAACCCATCGCCCTTGGCATCAATTGTCATCGGCGTCTGCAACTTTGCCGACAACACACCATCCAGCGATAATTCAGACAATACCCCTTGCCACCGCATCGTGTTTATATCCAGCGCTCCTTTAGCCATCACGTTCAAATCGATTGGTTTCTGTTGGAGTGTTCCTGAAGAACGCAACTTCATGCTCTGCTCTCGAATCGTTCCATCAAACGCTAATTCCGTTTGCTGCGCAATGAGTTCACCTCCTTGTATCGAGTCGATATTGGCTTTTATAAGAAATGGAAACTGCCCGCTTAAACGGCTTTCCGCCGTAACCGTTAAATACCCTATATCCACATCAGATACTTTGATTTGGGTGCTGTCCGCCGCAAGCGTCAACGCCAAATCGTCAAATGCGCCACTCAACTTCCCCTGCGCCGTTACTTTGCCATGCGCTTGGTCATACCATTGCGCCGCATCGGGCACAACAGCCGAAATATTCAGTATGTCGTCTACCCCGCCCAGGGAACCTTCGGCGTGCAGTTCTGTTGCCTCGGAATTGAATTGAACGGAGATATTACGTAATCGCCTCGGCACAAATTGCAGCATTCCTTTCCCTGTCAACGGACGATTAAGTAACACGCTCGGTTGAACAGCAAACTGAACATCAACGACGGCTTCCGATGCTAAATCAGCATCAATATTGAACTCACCATTAAGCCGTCCGGAAACAGCGCCAAATTTGGCCGGATCAAGATGCGCGAATTGTCCCGTCAGCGCCAGCTTCTCTTCCTGAAGGCGGTAATTGCCTCTTAATGAAGCCTCGGAATCGGCGTATCGCAATACCGCATTTTCAATCATCAATTTCTTTGGTGACTCCAGATGGTCCAGAGCCAAATCTCCCTTTGCCGTCAGTGCCAATATCCGGTCGTTGAGGTCAATGGCCAACTGCGGATGATCATAACTACCGGTAAATCGTGCTTCACCGGAGACTTCGGTTTTCGGTAAAGACGACTGTAATGCCGCTAAATCAATGCCGGCCAACTGAATACGAAGATTCATATTATCTTTGCGCAGCCACCCCAATCCGACCGCCTGCGCACCGCCCAACGCCGACGNNCGAAACCATCAAATCGTAAACCGCGATTTGGTCTTCCTGCACCTCAAAGCGGCCATTAATAGCGGATACCGGAATTTTCTGCGCATCAATTGCTCCCGCAGCAACGTTGTCAATGCGTATCTCTCCTTGAAGATAGCTGAGTTGCGCCAACTTCTTTTCCGGAGGAAGTAAAGTCAATATCATCGATAAATTACTTGTGGGAAGATCGGGGAAAAAACTGTTCAGATCGACCTGATCCATACTGAACGTAACTTCGTGCAGCGTCGAGTAAACATCTTGTGCCAAAACATCGAACCGACCATCGACAGTCACAAACCAATCATCGGTAAACAAATAACCGATCGTGAGCAAGTCATTCAGGTTGCCGTCAAGATTTGACTCATAACCGATATCATGCTCGTCAAATTTCCCGACGAACGAAACAACGCCTTTAGCGGTAAACGGTTTATCACCACGAAGCGCTAACGCGCCTTGCACGGTCCCCCGAATTTCGTTTTGCATTTCACTGCTTTTCAAGTTGAGCTGATACAAATTCAGGTAATGAACCTGTCCCGTACTGCTCAAAGAAAAATGGATATTTTCCAAAATAACCGGATCGATATTCGCTGTTTGGACGACCACCCGATCAATATTGATTTTCAGAGGAAGAGAAAATGATGATAATAATACCTTCTTTTCCTTTATCTTACTTTCCGAAAGCTCTTTACTGGTAACCGATATTACACGTATTTCCAATTCCGGCACCGACAGCTCTTTATGCCACAAGTTCGCCGGAATCCAGCGCCAGCGGGTATAGTCTATCGACACATTCATGCTGTCATTTCGGTAAGATACATCATGAAGGATAACTTCATTCCAGAAATCGCCTTCAAGTGCGCCGACATGCAACCACTCTGTTTTATTGATTTGTGCAATCAGCCAATTACGTCCGCCCTCCGAAGAAAGCAATTGATAAACGCCGCCGATACTCACCACCAGTAAAGTCAATAGCGCCAGTAAAAAATACAATAAACAACGCCAGAAATAACGCTTCGGCTTCGGCTCGGCAGGTTTTTTTTGATCGCTCATGATTAAAAAGACATTCCCAAGCTGAAATAAAAACGCCATTTTTCTTCATCAATACCATAAGCCAGATCAGCGCCAAGCGATCCTACCGGGCTTAACCAGCGTACGCCGGTGCCGATACCGGTTTTACCGTCCCAGTCACTCCAGCGATTCGCTGCGTCGCCATAATCGACAAATAATGCCAAGCGCCAATCCTTGATCACCATATGCTGATACTCTGCCGTTCCTGTCGCCATCACCCGTCCCGGAATCCTTGATGAGTAATCAACAATACCGAGCGACTGATAGTCATAGCCGCGCACGCTGCCACTACCGCCAGCACGAAATAAATAATCTGTCGGCACATCTTCGGGATTTTTGGTGATGGTCTGCCCACCTTCCAAGCGAACCAACGCCACATGTTGCTGCCCAACCGGCCAATAGTGCGCCCCCCGACCATAAAAGCGCAAGAAATTCGTATCAGAACCCAGCGCTTTTAGCGCGGCGCTCGCCTCCGCCTGTAACGTATAACCGCGACGAGGATTATTCGGCGGTATCGTCGCATGACGCACCCAGCGAAATGTGACGGGCATCGCCCGGAGATCATCGCTGCGTCCAAAATCATTGTGCCGCTTTTCCAGAACGTACTCCAGAGTAAAGGTACGTTCCATTCGGTTTTTAGTTTTACTGCGCATGATGCCGACACGACCAGTGCGCGATATCCAACCCTGCTCTTCATTATCTTTGTACGACGCAAACAAGCGATGATCATAGCCATCCGGACGCCTGAGAAACTGCAGCGCCAACTCACCGCTCTGGTTTTTTTCGCTAATATCAAACATGCTGTCAAAAATCCAGCCACGGTCGGCGATATTATAAAAAGCATACCTTGGCGCAACGCGCATACCGTAGTTCGTGCTGTATCCCAAACTTAAATCGAGCTTATTGCGCGGCGCTTCTTCGACACGTACATCCACAGGCACAATAAACGGCGCATTTTTACTGGGCGGCGCTTCAACAACCACACCGTTAAAATACGGCAAATTTTGCAAATCGGTTTGCATGTCGCGCAACGCGTTGTGCCGGTAAGGCGCACCCGGCTCAATCGTCATTCGGCTGCGTACCACTTCTTCGGGGTAACGCTCGAAGCCGGACAGAGTAATGTCGCCAAAAACATATGGCGGACCGCTCACAATTTCGATTTCCAGCGCTGCTGTATATTTTTCTTTATCAATCGCTGCCCTGCTGTGCGTCATACGCGCCGTCGGATATGAACGAGATGAAATAAAATCAAGCACCCGCCGTTTGCTTTCGTCCCAATCAGACTGGGTAAACGGTGTGCCTTCGGGCAATTGCCACAGCCATCGCAACGAAGTTTTAACGCGCGAAACCATGTCCGCATCATTCTCAATGTCGCCATGAATCCGGATATCCACACTCGATACCATCACCTGCTTTCCCGGCACGACCGCCAGAAAAATCGCGTATTGCCCTCCTTCATCATCAAGCCGTGAATCGGCGTTTGCCGAAAAATAACCGAGCGTTTTCAATAATTCCACCGCGTTATTTGGCGCACGGTCGGTTAGTAAATGAAGATCGGCAAGTGTTAAATCTTTACGTGTTCGGGCACGGAAAATATCCAGATAATCCTCAAGAAAGCCTTCAACATCGCCAGGCGCAAACATTTCCACGCGATACGGTTTGTCCAGTTTCACCGACGCGGCCGCAGTCTGATGAGTCTCAGCCTGCGCCAGCACATCGCCCGCAACAATAAGATATGCGCAGAAAAACATTCGCCATAATATTTTTTTTATCGGTAAACGCGAAGCGGCAAGCGCAGCGGTAGGCAGAAATCTCATATTTTTTGTTGTTTTCAGTCTATAAACCAACCAAATGTGATTATTCTAAACTGCCCGCGCATAAAAGGCGACGGAAAAGCCGAAAAGCAATTAACTGCTTACGTTACCACGTCCGTACCCGGACGTGATAAAGTCCTGCTGAAACAACATTTATTGCTACTATGAGCGCACAGGATAACACATGGATGAGGCAAGCGCTAACGCTGGCCCAGCAAGCGGCGGCTTATGGTGAAGTGCCGGTCGGCGCGATTATTGTCTGCGATGACCGGATTATCGGGCGCGGCAGCAACGCGCCGATTGCACGCAATGATCCTACCGCACACGCGGAAATCGCCGCGCTTCGTGACGCAGCACGCACGATGAACAACTACCGAATGCCCGACTGCACGCTCTACGTCACCCTTGAACCGTGCACCATGTGCGCCGGCGCGATTATCCATGCCCGTATTCGCCGTCTCGTCTTTGGCGCGTACGATTATAAAACCGGCGCTTGCGGTTCCGTTATTGATCTTTTTGCCGAACCAAGACTCAATCACCATACCAGCACTCATGGCGGCGTGCTTGCAGAAGAATGTGCTGCTTTACTGTCCGCTTTTTTTAAAAAGCGTCGCGCCCTTTCCGAAACGCCATTGCAAACATGATGAAAACTTTTCATATCGGCATTTACGCGCCTTCCGGTAATATCCGCGATAACGGCTCAATTGATCGCGCCAAAAATCTTCTTATGCGGCTGGGGCATCATGTTCAACGCGACCCATCGCTGCAACAAAAACACGAACGCTTTGCCGGCAGTGACAGCGAACGCCTTGCCGCGCTTTACCGGATGTTGAACGATCCTTCTGTCAATTTGGCTTTGCCGGCGCGCGGTGGTTATGGCTGGACGCGCCTACTGGATGAAATTGACTACCACGCTTTTGAAAACGATAAGACTTTATGGCTTGGCCACTCTGACTTTACCGCGTTCCAATGCGCGCTTTACGCGAAAACACGGCGTATCAGTTTTGCCGCGCCGATGGCGTGTTTTGATTTTGGCGCGGAAACGCCAAGCGACTTTACGATACGGCATTGTTTTGATCTTCTAAATGCAAACCATTATGTGATCAAATGTGCGCTTTGCCACCCACACATCACAGAATTTTCAGCAGAAGGCATCCTTTGGGGCGGCAACCTTTCCATGCTCACCCATCTGGCGGGAACACCGTATATACCGCATATTGAAAACGGTATTCTTTTCATTGAAGATGTCGCCGAAGCGCCCTATCGAATCGAGCGTATGCTCTATCAGCTTTTTTACAGCGGTATTCTTCAGCGGCAAAAAGCCGTATTGCTCGGTTCGTTCGATCGGGCGCAACCTGGCGAACATGATTATGGATACGACCTTTCCAGCGCCGTGATGCAAGCAGAAAAAGTCAGTAACGTGCCTTTTTTCAGCGGGCTTCCGTTTGGCCATATTCGCGACAAAATCACCTTGCCATTTGGCGCGACCGCCCGCGTGCGCATCTCGCCGCAAAAGCAAAGCTGTTTGGAAGTCTTTAACTATCAACCCTGATATTTTGAATTAAGCGACTTGGGAAGGGAAAACCATGTTTTCTTACGTAATGCTCGGCACCAACAATCTTGAGCGAGCAATTGCCTTCTATGATCCTCTTATGGCAATACTGGGACACCCTCGCGGCGGAAGTAACGAAGAAGGCGTATCCTGGGGCTCCTTCTGCGACAATCATACAACAGGATTATGCGTAGGCAGACCGTTCAACCGACATCCGGCCTCTGCCGGTAATGGCGTCATGCTGGCGTTTAACGCGCCTAACATTGAAACTATCCAAAAACTACATCAAACGGCTCTTGTTTCGGGCGGCACAGACGAGGGCAAGCCAGGGTTTCGCCCACAATACGGCGAAGGTTTCTATAGTGCCTACGTGCGCGACCCCGACAACAACAAAATTGCATTTGTTTACTACCAGCACTAACTGCCAATCACGTTATTCAGTGCCGCGCCCGCAACGCGGTAGTCACCGTAGAATAATCAACCAATTTTCATCAGCCGGTCAATCGGGCTTATTGGAAAAACGTTTTGACTTTTTCTTTCCAGCTTTTCGATTGCGGACTATGTCGCGCCGGGTCATGGTAAGAGATTTCATCGAACTCTTTGAGCAATTCCTTTTGCCGCGACGTTAATTTTTGCGGCGTTTCCACCACAACGTGGCAATATAAATCGCCCGTTCGAGTGCCGCGTACCGGCTTAATGCCTTTCTCTTTCAAACGAAACAATTGCCCGGTTTGCGTACCTGCCGGAATTTTAATTTTCGCGTGACCGTCAAGCGTCGGAATCTCCAGCTCACCGCCCAACGCCGCAACGCCGAAACTGATCGGCATTTCACAATGCAAATCCGCGCCGTCACGCTTGAAAAGCGAATGCGGTTTCAGGTAAACCACCACATAAAGATCACCGGGAGGCCCACCGTTAATTCCCGCCTCCCCCTCTCCGGTAAGGCGAATACGGTCATCCTGATCAACGCCTGCCGGAATTTTAACCGACAGCGTTTTGCTTTTCTTCACTCGCCCGCTACCGTGACAAGTACCGCACGGCGTCGTAATAATCTTGCCGCGCCCATGGCACTGCGGACACGTCTGCTGCACCGAGAAAAAGCCTTGGGAAATCCGAACTTCTCCCTGACCATGACAAGTCGGACAAGTTTGCGGCTCCGTGCCCGGCTTGGCGCCTGTTCCATGGCAAGTTTCGCAAGTTTCCTGCGTCGGCACACGAATTTTCAGCTCCGTCCCGCGCGCGGCATCTTCCAGTGAGAGTTCCAGGTTGTAACGTAAATCGGCACCGCGATAAACGGCATTGGCGCGACTGCCGCGCCCTTGCCCAAAAATTTCGCCAAAGATATCGCCGAAAGCGTCAGAAAAGTTGCCAAAACCGCCGGCGCCCGCCGCCCCACCAAAGCCGCCCATATTATTCGGATCGACACCGGCATGACCAAACTGATCATAAGCCGCGCGCTTATTCGTGTCCGTCAAAACTTCATACGCTTCTTTGACGTCCTTGAATTTTTCTTCGGCACTTTTATCATTGGGGTTGCGATCAGGATGATATTTCATCGCCAGCTTGCGATAAACTTTTTTGATTTCGTCTTCCGACGCATCCCGACCAACACCTAATATTTCGTAATAATCTTTTTTTGCCATCTCTATTCGCTCTGCCTCTCAGAATCGTCGGCACGTCGATACATAAACCAATGATACTTTTTCAATGCGGGTATCTCTTCCCTGCCCCGATACCGTCCCCATCCAACGCAGAAACGGGGACGGCATGCCGTTCCCCGTTCTTTGAGCGCTTACGCCATCTTATTCCTTCTTCTTGTCTTGATCGACTTCCGTAAACTCGGCATCAACAACTTTCGCATCGTCGCCAGACTGAGTATTGCCATTACCTGCGGCACCGCCCGCGCCTTGCTGCTGCGCCGCCGCTTCGGCCTGCGCTGCCGCGTACATCGCCTCGCCTAATTTCTGCGACGCGGTCGCCAAAGTCTCGCTCTTCGCTGCCAAAGCATCTTTCGAAGCGTTCCGATCTTTCAACACTTCTTCAGCTTCTTTCAATGCCTCTTCGATCTTCGTTTTTTCTTCGGTGC
>DBDN01000010.1 GCA_002293615.1 Betaproteobacteria bacterium UBA931
ATACTGTAGTCAGCATGGCCAAAAATGCGGAAAAGCTCTGAGGTGGAGTGCTGTAATATCTGATGGATCACATGCCATTCATCATCAAGCAAAACTTGATCGACAAATTGATCAAAGCGCAATGCGATGCCCAGCAGCATGATTACCAGAAGTACCACCCAGGCGATCCGTTCTTTATGCATTAGCATTTTTTTCCTTAACGTGGCGCATAGCGCGTTTCCAGCGCATTGTCGCGAGTGAATGACCAAGTGCGTGTGATGTAAAGAATGTCGGCATCACGTTTGATATCGTCGGGGAAATTGGCGTAAGGTGCGCCCATCTCCACGATTTTTTGGGCGGCGGCATCGAGGATGCGATGGCCGGAACTGCGATCGACAGTAATTTCATGAATGCTGCCGTCGCTTTTGATGGCAACCGTCAGCATCAGCGCGCCGTAGAGCTTTTCACGGCGCGCCGCTTCCGGGTAATTCAGGTTGCCGATACGCTCCACTTTTGAGCGCCAGTCTTCGATGTAGCGGGCAAAACGGTATTCTTCGGCGCGCGAGCCGACGAAATGTTTGCGCGGGCGCTTCTGGTAGGTTTCGATATCTTTTTGAATCCGCGCTTCGATCTGAATCAGTTCCAGCGAGCGATCCAGCATTTGTGTGGCGGTCGGTGTTTCTGTTTTGGGCGGTTGGTGTTTCGGTTCGGGCGTTTCTTTTTCGACCGGTTTTTCCGATTTTGCCTGCGCTACCAGTTTTTGCACTTGCTTTTCCAGCTCTTCACGTTCTTTCTGCGCCGCCGCAAGCTGTGTTTCGGGCTTGGGCAGTTTGGGCAGCGGCGTACCGGCTTTGCGGTCTTCATCGACGTTACCACCGCCATCAAGGTTGGCTTGCGCGAGCATTTCGGCTTTGGCGGGTTTGGCTTTAGTGGCGCTATTGACCAGCACGACATCCATCGTCTGGTGCTTGTTCCACAGTTCGCGCACCGGCTTGGAAAAGGTGATGGTGCTGATGGCGAACACATGCAGCGCGGCGGAAATCACAAGAAACTTGACGAACAGCGAATGCGCCCATAGTTCCTTAAAACCGTTTAAAGGCGCCGCCGCCCAGACGTAATCCGGAATTTTCGGCGTGCCGGGCGGTGCTTCAAGGGTTTTCAACGGCGCCGGTATTTTTGTCAAAGTCATGGGGAAAGTAAAAAGGCGATACCGCATTCTACGTGAAACGAATGAATGTGGGAAAGTGGACTAAAAACCGGTAGTGATCTGTTTTAGCATTATCGGTTACGGTAAGCCATTATGTAACGATACTGCGCTTTCAGTATCCCCGGAATCGGTTTGTCCTATGTTGAGAGGGCTGCTATAATCACGCCCTTTCGCGCTTCTGCGATGCAATGAGAAGCGCTTGTCGCCAACCGCGGACGACCCGCTGCCATGATGCAGCGCTAGGGAAGGCCGCAGACACAAGGAGTAAAATCATGGCTATCAGCCAACAGCAGGTGCTTGAAATTTCAGCGCAGTCGCGCTCAGAAGAAGGCCGTGGCGCCAGCCGCCGCATTCGCCGTACAGGCAATGTGCCGGGCGTCATTTATGGCGGGGACGCCGCGCCGTCGCCGATCACGCTGGATCATAACGTGCTTTATCATGCGTTACGTAAAGAGGCGTTCCATTCGTCGATTCTGACAATCAATCTCGATAAAAAGCCGGTACAGGTGTTGTTGCGCGATGTGCAAATGCACCCGTATAAACAGCAGGTGCTGCACGTCGATTTTCTGCGCGTGGATCCGAAGCGGAAGATCACGATGCGTGTGCCGTTGCATTTCGTCAACGGCGATATTTCGCCTGCGGTGAAACTCGAAGGCGCGCTGATCAACCAAATCATGAATGAGTTGGAGATTTCCTGTTTGCCGAAAGATCTTCCCGAATACATCGAAGTCGATCTTTCCGAGATGACTGTCGGCACTACGATTCACGTATCATCACTGAAGCTGCCCCAGGGGGTTGCCGCCGTGGCATCTCATGGCATTGACCCGACAGTGGCCAGCGCGGCGGTGGTGAAAGAAGAAGTGGTCACGGAAGGCGAGGCGGGCATGGAAGGTATTGCGCCTGTCTCCGGAGCCGCCGAAGAAAACAAAGAAGAATAACGGGCGCTTTTGCTTTCATGATCAAATCGCCCGCCCGGGTAAGGCGCGGGCGATTTTATTTCCGAATGGGATTTGTTCAAGGTAAAACGTGGCGGGCTTTCGTTTAATTGTCGGACTGGGCAATATCGGGCGTAACTACACGGATACACGCCATAACGTCGGCTTTTGGTGGGCGGACGAATTGGCGCGTGCGTTGTGCGCGGATTTTTCGCACGAAGCCCGTTTTTCCGGCGAATTGGCAAAAACCAACCAAGGATTGCGTTTGCTCAAGCCGATGACGTATATGAATCTTTCCGGCCATTCGGTATTGGCTGTTGCGCAGTTCTTCGATATTGCGCCGGAAGAAATGCTGGTGGTGCACGACGATCTCGATCTTTTGCCCGGCGTCGTTCGGTTGAAACAGGGCGGCGGCCATGCCGGGCATAACGGGTTGCGCGATATCGGCGTGAAGCTGGGCAGCGCCGATTTCTGGCGCTTGCGTTTTGGCATTGGCCATCCGCGTCATTCGGAAACGCCGCAGCAGGCGGTCGCCGATTATGTATTAAAGCCGCCGTTGCCGGATGAGTTGCCCGCAATTGAAAAGGCAATGAAAAAAGCGCTGGATGTTTGGCCATTGCTTGCCCGCGGCGATGATGTTGATGCGATGCGTATTCTGCATACCGACGCTGCCGGGAAACCGGCAAGCAAAACCGACAAGGAATCTTCTTTATGAGTTTACGTTGTGGCATTGTTGGCTTGCCGAACGTCGGCAAATCCACGTTGTTTAACGCGCTGACCAAGGCCGGCGTTTCCGCCGAGAATTATCCATTTTGCACGATTGAGCCCAATGTCGGCATTGTCGAGGTGCCCGACGCGCGGCTGGACCAGCTTGCGGCGGTCGTTCATCCGCAGCGTGTCCAGCATGCGGTGGTGGAATTTGTCGATATTGCCGGTTTGGTTGCCGGCGCGTCGAAAGGCGAAGGATTGGGCAACCAGTTTCTCGCCAACATTCGTGAAACCGACGCAATCGCCCATGTCGTGCGTTGCTTTCACAACGATAATGTCGTGCATGTTGCCGGTCAGGTCGATCCGGTTTCCGACATCGAAGTGATCAATACCGAGCTGGCGCTTGCCGATCTGGCGTCGGTCGAAAAGCAGATGGCCAAGTACGAGAAGGCAGCGCGTGCCGGCGGCGATAAAGAAGCGCAACGCTTATTTGCGGTGTTGCAAAAAGTATATGTGGCGTTAAGCGAAGGGCGTCCGGCGCGTACCGCCGATTTATACGATGAGGAAAAAGCACTGCTGCGCCCGTTCTTCCTGTTGACGATGAAGCCGACCATGTATGTCGCCAATGTTGATGAAAACGGTTTTCGGGACAATTCCCTGCTTGATGCGGTAATGGCTTATGCGAAAAAAGAAAACGCTTCGGTGGTGCCGGTATGCGCATCGCTGGAAGCGGAAATCGCCGATCTTGACGGTGAAGACAAACGTGTTTTTCTAGAGGACATGGGGTTGGATGAGCCGGGGCTGGATCGTGTGATTCATGCCGGTTATCAATTGCTTGGCTTGCAGACATACTTTACCGCGGGCGTCAAAGAAGTGCGGGCGTGGACGATTCATGTCGGCGACACCGCGCCGCAGGCGGCGGGCGTGATTCACACGGATTTTGAAAAAGGTTTTATTCGCGCGCAAACCATCGCGTTTGCCGATTTCGTCAACTACAAGGGCGAGCAAGGCGCTAAAGAGGCGGGCAAAATGCGTGCTGAAGGAAAAGATTACGTGGTGCAGGACGGCGACGTGATGAACTTTTTGTTCAGCGGCTGATTCTATTGTTGGAGCCGGTCTTCTTTGCCTTGGCACAGGCGCATGATATTACTCTTGTGCCGCCAGATCAGTAAAAGCACCATGGCCACAAATGTCCAGCTTAAAACGCTGTTGCCGTAAATCCAGAACGCGCCGATCAGCAAGGCCAACGCGGCAGCCAGCGCGGCCAGCGAACTGATTTTAAGACCGACGGCAATCGCCAGCCAGATTACCAGCAACAACAGGCCAAGTTTCCAGTTCAGCGCAAAGATCACGCCGGCGGCGGTGGCGACCCCTTTACCGCCTTTGAAACGGTGGAAGACCGGGAAAAGGTGGCCGAGAAAAACGGCGAGCGCAGCGGCGGGGACGATATGCGGCGACACTTCGGGAAAAACCTTGATGGAAAACAAGGCGATCATTACGGCAACGATACCTTTGAGCGCGTCGCCGGCCAATGTGAGCGCCGCCGCTTTTTTGTTGCCGGTACGTAAAACATTGGTCGCGCCCGGATTGCCGGAGCCGTATTGATGCGGATCGGGCAGCGCCATGATCCGGCTGACAATCACGGCAAACGATACCGAGCCGAGAAGGTAAGCGATGATGACAATGGCTATGTTGGTCAGCACGGAAAATCCATCTTCGATTAAAATGTGGCGATTGTAGTGCATTTCCTCCGCGATGCGCGGCTTTCTATTCGTATGACAAAGAATCTGATTATCATTCGCGATTTGAAATTGAATACGGTGATTGGCGTCAAGCCGTGGGAAAAACACTTGCCGCAGACGCTATTGCTTGATCTGGAAATTGAACCGGCGTCAGACCAAGTGTTTGTCAGTGATACCTTGACGGACGGTATCGATTATGTAGCGGTGGTGGCGCGTATTCGGGAGTATGCCCAAACGCATCGATGTTTGTTGCTGGAGCGCTTTGCCGAAACAATAGCAAAAATAGTATTAGGCGAATTTGCCGCGATGTCGGTAATGGTGTCGGTACGCAAACCGGCGGTTTTGCCGGACGTGCGTGAAATAGGCGTCGCGATTACACGCCGGAAAAAAAGTAATATTTGATTTTAAAAAAAGCCGCGAAAATCACGGCTTTTTCAGGGATACTCAAAAGACTTTTGTTACTTAACGCCCATGATATAGTTAATCATGGTTTTGATATCATCATCCGAGATATTCTGGTGCGGCGGCATGGGTGGAGATCCCCAAACGCCGCGGCTGCCTTTCTTGACACGCTCGGCCATTTGCGCAGGCGCTGCCGCATCGCCCGTGTATTTTTTGGCAATATCCTGATAAGAAGGCCCCACCGATTTTTGGTCAATTTTATGGCAAGCGGTACATTTATACTGTTTGATCAAGGCTTCGCCGTCTTGCGCAAACGAGGGCGCCGCAATAAGCAGAGTCGTCAAAGGAAGGGCAAATAGAATTTTTTTCATGGTAAAACACCTCTCATCGTTATCGTTCATGTATGCAGGAAAATATACTCTAACATACCCATTTCCTGATTTGCCGATATTTACATTGGCCCTGAACGTATGTTGAAAGAGGTGTTATTTTGGGCGTTGTTCTTTTGCGGATAAATCAAGTTTGATGGGTAAAGAGATAAATTTTGGGTTTTGAACAACGATATATTGGCTGCTTGGGGGGCACGTTTGACCCTGTCCATGATGGGCATTTGGCGGTAGCGGCGCATGCCCGGCTTGCTTTGCGCCTGGATGAAATGCGCTTTATCCCGGCAGGGGTTCCGGTACATCGCGGCGTGCCGGGCGCGTCGCCGGAAGACCGTCTGGCGATGCTGCGCCTGGCGCTTGACGATCGGTCGGGCATGATCGTTGACGAACGGGAAATTCGCAATGCGCGCGCCAGCCAGCCGAATTACACGTTGCATACATTGCAGTCGTTGCGCGCGGATATGCCAAGAGCAATGCTGTGCTGGATCGTCGGCGACGATGCTTTTGCCGCGCTGGCGACTTGGCATCGGTGGCAGGAGCTGTTTGACTGCGCGCATTTTATTGTAGTAACTCGCGAAACGCGTCGTGAGCTACCGGAAACATTGCGTGCGTTTATTCGGGGGCGGGAGGCAGCGTCGGCGGAAACGCTACGGCAACAGAAATCCGGGCTGGTTTACCATCTGGCGATGCCGCCGCATGTGGCGTCGGCAACGGCAATTCGCGCGGCAATCGCCGAAAACCGTACCGGGAACATCCAAAATTTGCTTCCAGAAACAGTTTTGGCCTATATTGCGCAGCGGCGGCTTTATCGCGCCTAACTTTTTAAGAAACCATGACAAAAAAAACCTTTGACATTAAAAAACTGGAACAAATTGCCGTTGCGGCGCTTGAGGACATTAAAGCGCAAGACATTACCGTTCTGGATGTTCGCAAGCTCACTTCGCTTTACGATACGCTGATTGTTGCCAGCGCCGCTTCGACGCGGCAAACACGGGCGTTGGCCAATCATGTTCGCGAACAACTCAAAGAGGCGGGTACGGAAATCCTCGGTATGGAGGGGGAGGAAACCGGCGAATGGGTGCTGGTGGATTGCGGCGATATCGTCGTCCACGTAATGCAGCCGGCGATACGCGCTTACTACAACCTTGAAGAATTGTGGACGCCGCCGACACCGAAGCGCGGCGCGGCGAAAAGCAGCGCGTAGCGTGTGATGCGCATCAAGATCGTCTCATTGGGGCAGCGCCTGCCGGAATGGGTCCGGCAGGGAACTTCCGAATACCTCGATCGTCTGCCGCGCGATTGGCCGGTCGATTTGATCGAATTAAAACCGGAGCCGCGAACGCACGGCAAAAGTATCGCGCAGGTTCTGGCTTTGGAGGCGAGCCGCGTGCTGGCCGCCAGCGAAGGAACGGTTCGAATTGTGCTGGACGAACACGGGCAGAGTTGGACGACGCGGCAGCTTGCCGAGCATATGGCGCAATGGCGGCTTGCCGCGCGGGATGTCGCGTTGATCATCGGCAGTGCAGACGGATTGGACGCTTCGGTCAAAAAAGAAGCAGAGCGGGTATGGTCATTGTCGCCGTTGACGCTGCCGCACGGCATGGTGCGCGTGGTGCTTGCCGAACAGATTTATCGCGCGGCCAGCTTATTGAATAACCATCCTTACCATCGTGAATGAGGCATGCGAAATTTTTACGGCTGCACTATCATTACGCCCTGAGACGAAAACACACTGATATGACAAAATATTTTCTCCACTTTATCCAATGCTTGCCGATCGCTTTTGCCGTAGCGGTATTGGCGTCGTGTGGCGGGAAGACGGCATTAACGCCGGCCGATGAAAATCCGCGCGAGAAAAAAGAAACGATTTTGCGCGCGGATGTGCTCGGCAAAGGCGGCGCGGCAACGCATGGTTTTGTGAGCGTTTCGGCGCGCAAAAACCGCTGGGTGGTTTCGGTCAATGTTACCGGCGTGCCGCCCGGCGACTATCGCGTCGCTTTTTTTGATAACGGCAACTGCTCGTCGCCAAACGCATTCTCGGCGGGCAAGCTCTGGGCGCCGGAAGGTACGAAGAACGACCCCGCGACCTGGATTCCTTTGTTGACGGCGGAAGCCATAGGGAAAATGCAAACGATTGCGCGGCTGCCCAACCCGGAGCGGCACGGCGTGGAGGTATTTAAAAAACGCAGCGTCCTGATCTTCAGCGGCCGCCAGGTTGAAGAATTAAAGTCGGGCGTGTCCAATGGTGTGATCGCTTGCGGTGTTTTCGATACGCCGTCTTCACTGCTCGGTTCGCCAGACTGAGCGCCGCTTTCTGATGGCCTGAAATTTATTGTACTGACAAGGAAGATTCATGGGATTACTCAACGATAAGAAGATTCTGATTACCGGCATGTTGTCGAACCGCTCCATTGCTTATGGCGTTGCCAAGGCATGCCGCCGTGAGGGCGCGCAATTGGCATTTACCTACATGAACGACGACATTAAAGAGCGTGTTGCCAAACTGTCTGCGGAATTTGGCGATTGCCCGCTGCTGCCTTGCGACGTTTCGTCGGACGAGCAGATCGCGCAGCTCTTTGAACGGCTCGGCAATGAATGGCAAGCATTGGACGGCGTGCTCCACTCCGTCGCGTTTGCGCCGCGCGAATCCATTTCCGGCGATTTTCTCAACGGTATCTCCCGCGAAGCGTTTCTTACTGCGCACGATATTTCCAGCTACAGCTTTCCGGCCATGGCCAAAGCGGCGCGCCCGTTGATGCAGGGGCGCGCCGGATCGTTGTTGACGCTGACTTATCTTGGCGCGATGAAAGCGATCCCGAATTACAACCTGATGGGCGTTGCCAAAGCCAGTCTCGAAGCGAATGTGCGTTATATGGCATCGTGTCTCGGCCCGGAAGGTTTGCGCGTGAACGCGATTTCCGCTGGGCCGATTAAAAGTCTCGCGGCGGCGGGGATCGGCAGCTTTTCCAAAATTTTCAAACATGTCGAACATGTTTCGCCGTTACGGCGTAACGTGACCATCGAAGAAGTCGGCAACGTGGCGGCATTCTATTTTTCCGAATTGTCGAGCGCGATCACCGGCGAAATCACTTATGTCGATTGCGGCTACTCGTCGATTGCGGTGGGTTTGGACGAATGAGTCGGACGTGCGCGGCCGAAATAGCTGGTATGGCGTAAGCGCGCAAGCGGCAGAGTAATAAAAGAGCCTTGGCATGCAAAACGTGGCGTGACTTCAAACGCCGGTTTTTGCGGACAGGATCGCCGACGCAATATCGCGCATGACTTCGGGCGAGCGCATGATAAAAGTATGCGTGGCGTACACTTCGCGCGTTTCGATACCGGACAGGAACGTTTCGGAAACCTTGAGAATGCCGTCGTTGGGCTCATTGCCGAACGGTGAAAAGCGTCCGGTGATGCCGCGGGTTCCGGCGTAGATGCGGGTGGGGACATCGGGAATCGGCAACGATGCCATGAATTCGGGATCGGCGAGGCGTTGCCCCATGTCGCCGTTGATCAGGCGATAGAAAACGTTGTTGGAGAGTTTACGGGCAAGCGTGCAGGCGATGGTCGGCGGCGTGATCAGAAAACACGCCCGCGGCGGACGAATAAGGCGAGACAACGATCCGCGAATCAGCACGGAACCGAGCGAATGCCCGATCAGAATATAAGCGGCGGAGTTATCGATGATTGCCGTGTTCACACGGTCGGCCAGACGCGCGACACATTGCTGCCATTGCTCGCTGCCTGCAAAGTAGCCGAACAGGTGCGTTTTCATGCCGTTTTGCCGTAAATAGCGCGCCATTTTACGCATGGAGCAGGGGGTGCGCCCCATGCCGTGCAGAAGAAAAACATGTGTGGTATCCATGACACCAGGAAAAGGGGGAAAGAAAAAGTTGTTTTATCGTACACGCATTTTATTTCCGAAACGTTGGCCGGTAAAATGCCAAATTCGTGTTGTCGGGACAGAGTCACAAGGCAAAATATGTCGGAAGCCGCTTTATTAAAGGAAAAAACGCCGCTGGTCGGCGCGGCTTTTGTTACCGGCGCCGCCCAATGGTCGCAGTTGCCGGAAGTCGGGCCGATGGAAATCGCGTTTGCCGGGCGCTCCAACGCCGGGAAGTCGAGCGCGATCAACGCATTGGCGCAGCGTACGCGCCTTGCGTTTGCGTCGCGGACGCCCGGACGGACGCAGCAGATCAATTTTTTTGTTCTGCGTAACGGCGCGTACATTGTCGATTTGCCCGGTTACGGTTATGCGGCGGTGGCGCGCCAGACCAAAAACGAATGGCAGGATTTTCTCTGGCGTTACGTCACCGAGCGGCATACGTTGACGGCGCTGGTTTTACTGTCGGACATTCGGCGCGGGTTGACCGATTTGGACTATCCGGTACTCGATATTTTTATGGCGTCGGGACGGCCGGTGTTGCTGCTGGCCACCAAGGCGGATAAGCTGTCAAATCAGGAGCAGAAAACCGCGATGCGGGCGCTGGAAAAAACGCTGGACAATATGTATCAGGAACGCAGCCGACTTGTGCGCCCGGTGCTTTTTTCGGCGCTGAAAAAAACGGGTATCGCGCAGGCAAATCAAATTATCTACGATTGGATGAATCATTAAAATGATAAACAATATTCTTTCTTCGGATTCGCAGCAGTCCTTGATTGCGCTTTCTCCGCTGGACGGGCGTTATGAGAAAAAAGTTGCGGTGTTGCGCGGTTTTTTCAGTGAATACGCGCTGATCCGCTATCGTGTCCAGATCGAATTGGCCTGGTTGCAGGCGCTGTCCGAGGATCCGGGCATTACCGAAGTGCCGTCGTTTTCACAAGGCACGTTGTTTTCAATGCGCGAGATCGGCGAACGTTTTTCGTTGGAAGACGCGCTGCGCATCAAGACGATGGAACGCACCACCAACCACGATGTGAAAGCCGTCGAATACTGGCTCAAGGAGCGGTTCAAATCGTATCCGGAAGTTGCGGAGGTGGAAGAATTCATTCATTTTGCCTGTACGTCGGAAGATATTAACAACATTGCCCATGCTTTGGCGTTGAAAGAAGCGCGCGCGCAAGCGCTGCT
>DBDN01000001.1 GCA_002293615.1 Betaproteobacteria bacterium UBA931
CGCAGGAAGCGGCTGCTCGCCCTCAAAAAGCGGGCGTGGCAATGCTTGTTGGATGTCGGCTTCCATGCGCGAAAATAGTTGTTCCAATAGCCGCCAGCGCGCGGATTCTTGCGCCAGGCGCGTTTCGCTATCGGCCATTGCGCCGGTAGCGCGATACGCCATTACGGAAATCAGCGCGAAAATCGCCAGTGCGATTAACACCTCCATCAGAGTAAAACCGCGCATTTTCATGGTTTTCTGTTTTCGGGCGATTTAAGCGGTGCCACACCGACATAGCTGTTTAAGCGAGCAATTTCGTAATCGGGCTGTCCGCTTTCGGTAACACGGATGTCGATTTTACGAAACGCCGGATTGGGTGTCATCTGTACAGTCTGCCGCCAGAGAAATCGGATGCCTGCTTGGGTTGCCGTACCGGACGATGTGCCGGGCGCGGGTAGTTGCGGCATCAGTTGCAATTCGGCGAGGCGATTTTCCGCTACCCAAAGCGCCAATGTGCGTAGTTTGAGCAAATTGGCATTGTCCGCGCTCTGGTTAAGCGTACGCATGCCTGCAGCGAGCGCGACAGCCATAATGGTTAGCGCCACCAGGATTTCAATCAGCGTGAAGCCGCGTTTATTCATGGTGAGATCATTTCCGGTTGTGTGGCGGCGATACGTCCGAGCGGATCGGCGATCAAGTTGACGCGCCACGCGCCGTTGCGTAATTCAAGAGAGTACGGCTCATGGCGGCCGGAAGGTGGGATTGGAATTACCGCGTTTTCACGGATATCTTTTCCGGCGTAACCGATTAAACGAAAGCGTAACGGCTGAGGAAACGTTTTTGTCTGGAGCAAAGGGTCATTATCAATAACATGCCAAGAGCTCGTTTGTTCGGGAAAAAGTAGAAATTGCCAGCCGCCACCGTCTGGCAATGCCGCGATGCCCAGCAATTCGTGCCGATAACGAGCGCGATCACTGGCATACGCCAATGCGCCGACAAGATGGCGTGCTTCGCGCTCCAGTTCGCGGCGCTCGTCGCGAGCGAGATTCAATGTGATCAACCCGGCAATTAAAGATAAAATGACAATGACAACAAGCAGTTCAACCAGCGTAAAGCCGCGTACGATTGTTGCGCTGCGGATGTCGGACAGGCGAGAAAAGGGTTTAAAGCATCCAGGAACCGACATCCGCGTCGTTGCCTTCGCCGCCCGGTTTGCCGTCCGCGCCAAAGCTGAATACATCAATTTCGCCATGTAATCCCGGGTTTAAATATTGATAGGGATTGTTCCAGGGGTCGTTGGGCAGCCGCTCCAGATAACCGCCCGGCTTCCAGTTCGGCGGTTCGGGCGCAATGGCTGGGCGCACGACCAATGCGTTTAATCCTTGTTCTGTGGTCGGATAACGTTGATTATCAAGGCGGTAAAGCTTTAGCGCGCTTACCAACGCTGCAATATCAGTTTTTGCCGCGACCAAGCGCGCTTCGTCCGGGCGATCCATAAATTTGGGAACGATCAGCGCCGCAAGAATACCCAGAATTACAACCACAATCATAATTTCAATCAGGGTAAAACCGCGCTCAAGCGAAAAAGAAGGGGATGGGTTCATCATTGTTGCGATTATAATCTGCGGCTAGGTAAAAAATAACGATTTTCGACAATACCCACGGCAAATAAGCAAAAACCGGATGCGGCGCGCAATTCTGATATTGACCATAAGCGGATTTCTACTGACGGCGGCGATACTGCTGTGGTTTTTCTGGACGTTGAAACAACCGCTTAACATTCCTGAGAATTACATATTGGATGTGCCTAAGGGCGCTACGTTGACACGAGTCGCGCACAGGTTGGCAGATGATGGCATTTTGCCGCACCCTTTTTTCATTACCCTCCCGATGCGTTTTACAGACGGACGATACACGATCAAAGCGGGACGCTATCGGTTCGCCAACAACGCGACCATCGCGGATCTGCTGGAAAAGCTGGCGGCAGGCGTGGCGATTCCGGTAATGATTACTTTTACCGAAGGTATGCGTTTTGAGGAATTTAAACGAGTATTGCGCAATACGCCGGATATAACCAATACTGTACTTGACTTGCCCGACAGCGAGATTTTGCGTGCCATCGGCGCTTCCGAAGCTTTCCCCGAAGGGCTGTTTTTCCCGGATACCTACCACATCGCGGCGGGAAGCAGCGATATCTCGTTGCTTAAAAACGCTTACCGGGAAATGCTGGTTCGCTTGAGCGCCGCTTGGGAAAAACGCCGCAAAGATTTGCCGTTGGCAACACCTTACGAGGCACTGATTCTTGCCTCGATCGTGGAGAAAGAAACAGGTCATGACGAAGACCGCCTGCTGATTGCTTCGGTGTTTGTCAACCGGCTCAGAATAGGCATGCGTTTACAGGCTGACCCAACCGTCATTTACGGGATGGGGGACCGTTATCAGGGAAAAATCAGGCGCCGTGATTTAGATGCCGACACGCCATACAACACTTATACTCGTGCCGGCTTGCCGCCAACACCGATTGCCTCGGTTTCACAAGCGTCGTTGGATGCGGTCATGCAGGCCCCAAAAAACAACTATCTTTACTTTGTCGCGCATAGCGATAAAAGCGGCAGCAGCGTTTTTTCGGAAACGCTCAACGAACACAATCGCGCAGTGCGTAAGCATATTTTAGGACGAAATTAATTTAAAGCATTTTATTAAAAATACTTTATAAATAATTGAATAATTATGGTAAAAACAAAATTTATTACTTTTGAAGGGATTGACGGCGCCGGTAAAAGTTCGCATCTTTCCTGGTTCGCCGAAATGCTGCGCGCGCGCGGCGCGCGGGTTACCGTGACTCGCGAACCGGGCGGCACTCATCTCGGTGAAATCTGGCGCGAACAATTGCTGCGCGACAAAATGACTACGGAATCGCAGGCGCTGTTGATGTTCGCATCGCGCAGTGAACACCTTGATCAGGTAATCCGGCCATCGTTGGCGCGCGGCGATTGGGTCATTTGCGATCGCTTTACCGACGCCACTTATGCATATCAAGGCAGCGGTCATGGCGTTTCAACTGATCTGATCGACACATTGGCGACATGGCTCCACAGCGATTGTATGCCCGATGTAACGCTGCTTTTTGATGTTTCTGTCGAAACGGCGCGACGCCGCTTATTAAGCGAAGGGCGTTCGCCGGATCGTTTCGAAAGCGAGCAGGGCGATTTCATGCAGCGGGTACGCGATGCGTATCTGGCGCTTGCGGCATCGGATCCGCAGCGTTACCGTATTATTGACGGTGCCCGAACCAAAGAGGACATTCGAGAAAAGCTGGTTGATTTAATTGAAGAATTATTCCCTTTGTAATGAGCAAGACACGAAAACCGGAAGAGGTTGAGACGGAATCGGTATTTGGTTGGCATAACACTTACCCCTGGCAAGCCACCGCTTTGGCGGAACGGTTGCGCGACG
>DBDN01000078.1 GCA_002293615.1 Betaproteobacteria bacterium UBA931
AATGACCGAGCGTGAGCCGGAATTCCGGGCGCTGTTTGGTGCCGAAGTCCATGCACACGATATCACGATACTGGAAACCGCAAGCATTTTCCGGCCCCTGAATGCTGAGGGCAGTACGCTTGATGGTCTGAACGTACATTTTGCGGCGGTAGATGAGTTCCACGCGCATAAGCGCCGGGCACTTTACGACGTAATTGATTCGGCCACCGGCGCGCGCAGCCAACCGTTAATCTGGAAGGTGACGACGGCAGGCAGTGATCGCAGCGGCATTTGTTACGAACAGCGCGCGCACCTGGTGAAAATACTTGACCGCGTTGTTGAAGATGAAACGTTTTTCGGAATCATCTTTTCAGCCGACGATGAGGACGACTGGACCGATCCGAAAACATGGGCGAAAGCCAATCCGAACTACGGTGTCTCGGTTCTTCCCGACGACATGGAGGCTGCTTGCCGCAAGGCTATGTCGATGCCGTCGGCAGTCAATAATTTTCTGACTAAGCGGCTTAATGTCTGGGTGAATGCTGATAGTTCATGGATGGACATGCGCGCTTGGGACGCTTGCAAGCAACCGACGCTGTCTCTGGACGATGTCCGGCATTTACCTTGTTGGATTGCGCTTGATCTTGCGAGTAAAGTGGATATTGCGGCGAAGATTAAGCTGTTTGTCGATTTTAATGTAGATCGTTATTACGTTTTTGCGGACTACTATTTACCAGAGCGCGCCGTTGAGGATAGCGCCAACAGCCAGTATCAGGGCTGGCAACGCTCTAATTTGCTGCATGTCACGCCAGGCGAAATCATCGACTTCGATGCCATTGAGCAGGATATTCTCGACGATTGTGGACAGTTCAATGTGTGCGAAGTTCCTTACGACCCGTTCCAAGCGACACAACTGGCAACACATATGCTGGACAACAATGTTCCGATGATCGAAATGAAGCCAACGGTATTGAATTTCAGCGAGCCGATGAAGCAACTGGAGGCGCTTGTGCTTTCCAAGAAATTGATCCACGACGGGAACCCGATCACGACATGGATGATAAGCAATGTCGTGGCGCACCTTGACCGTAAAGATAATATCTATCCTAGAAAAGAGCGGCCAGAAAACAAAATAGACGGCGTGGTTTCCTTGATTATGGCGCTTGGCAGGGTAATGGCGTCGCCAAACTTTATCAACCAGAACGATCTTGACGCTTATTTCAAGAGCGGAATGCAGGCCATATGATGATACGAAAAAGTCTCTCTCGGCTTTTGCGCGGTGCGGCCGATGTTGTTTCGCCGCCATCGAAAGCGGAAATCCAGTCCCAGCCGGGCGTTGGTGTCACCGACAGCGGTAAGAATGTCAACACCAACACGTCTTTGAGTATCGGTACTGTCTGGGCTTGTGTGCGACTTCTGTCCGATGTGATTTCGACGTTACCAATCCAGTTGTTTGAGCGCACGGCAGACGGGAAGCGAGCATTAAAGTACGATCATGATCTTTATTCAATCCTGCACGATTCGCCGAACGCTGATATGTCGGCGGTTGATTTTTGGAGTGCCATGCAAACAGCGCTTGAATTGCGCGGGAATGCTTACGCGCTGAAACTCAAAGCCGCTGGCGATATTATCGGTCTTGATATGTTGAAGCCGGACGGCATGAAAGTATCACGCGATAAAAGCGGAAGGCTGATCTACGAATACAGTGATTCGCAACGCTCCGGAAAGTACACCGAGGATGATATTTTACATATCAAGGGATTCACGCTTGATGGCGTTCTTGGTATGTCCACACTGGCGTATGCGAAAAATACGCTTGGGCTTTCCATATCTGCCGATTCGGTTGCGAGCGAGACCTTTAAAAATGGTTTGCGACCTTCATCGTTGTTGCAATCAAATAAATTGTTGTCTCCTGAACAACGCGAAGCGTACTACAGCCGATTAGCTGAATGGTCGAGTAGGCGTGCAGGTTCGGCGCTTGTTCTCGAACTCGGAGAAACATTAACGCCGATCAATTTAACTCCGGAAGACGCGCAGCTTTTAGGATCGCGCGAATTCAGCGTCGAAGATGTTTGCCGATGGTTCGGCGTGCCGCCATTCATGATTGGACACACGCAGAAAAGTACGTCATGGGGTACCGGCCTTGAGCAACAGAATATCGGGTTTCTTACCTATACATTGTCACCGCGCTTGCGGCGCATTGAACAATCTATTTCAAGATCGTTGATTCCGCCGGAAGATCGTCGGCGATATTTTGCAGAATTTAATATCGAAGGATTGTTGAGAGCGGACTCCGGCGCGCGAGCATCATTTTATTCTCAAGTGCTTCAAAATGGTGTGATGTCTCGCAATGAAGTCCGAGAAAAAGAGAATCTTCAACCGGTTCCTGGCGCGGACGTGTTGACCGTGCAAAGCAATCTTATCCCGATTGATAAAGTCGGAACAAACTATCAAGGCAACAATGGAGGACAACAATGAAAAGCTGGTATTCAATCAAGAACATCGCCGGGAAAACCAAAGTTTATATCTTTGAAGAGATCGGATTTTGGGGTGTGACCGCGAAAAACTTTCTGGAAGATATCAAAGGCGTCGGCGATATTGAGCTGCATATAAACAGTGTAGGCGGTTCGGTGTTCGACGCGCTTGCAATCTATCACACGCTAAGGCAACACAGCGGCGTTGTCGATGTGTACATCGACGGGCTGGCCGCGTCGTCGGCATCGATCATCGCGATGGCGGGCAATACGGTACACATGCCGGAGAATGCGTTCATGATGATTCACGATCCGACGATGATGGCTTGGGGCGACAGCGACGAAATGCAAAAAGCGCTTGACTTACTGACCAAGACGAAAGAAATCATCATCAATATTTATGTTGAGAAATCGGGCGGTGACCGCACAGCGCTCGAAGCGGCGATGTCAAAAGAAACATGGTACACCGGAAGCGAAGCCAAAGCGATGGGTTTAGTCGATGTTGTTACCGATCCGGTCGAGTTGGCCGCGCGTGCCAGTTTTTCCGATTACAAAAATATTCCGAAAGAAATTATGGCGCGCTTTTCGAAAGAAAGGTTGACGCACAAAGAATTCGAAAGCCATCTGCGCGACGCTTTTGGCTTTTCCCGATCTGAGGCCACTGCGGTCGCGGGTCATGGTCTTGGCGCTCTCAAGCACGGTGATCGTGCTACTGAGACAGCGGAGATGCTGCGCAACGCCGCAATGCAAATCAAATCAATTTAAGGAGAATTACCAATGGATGAAGAAACCAAAAAAGCCCTTGAGGAATTGACCAATTCCGTTCGGGAAAAAATGAAAGAGATGCAGGCCGTCAAGGATAAAATGGACGGTGAGGTTGCCGAGAACGGTAAATACCGCGATGAAACAAAAGGTCGTCTTGAAACGATTATCAAAGACGTTGCCTCGGTCAATGCCAAGATTCTCGACTTGCAACAAAAAGCAGCGCGTCCGTCAGGCGAACAGTTGCCGCAGTCAATGGGTATGCAATTTGTCAACAGCGAAGCATTCAAGGCATACAATCTGGCGCAAGGCAGCCGACTTGTTATTGATGTGCGCAACGATATCACCAGTGCGAATACATCTGCCGGCGCATTGATCGCGCCGGATCGCCGAGACTTGCTGATTACGCCCCCGGATCGTGTTCTTCGTGTACGCAGTTTATGCATGCCTGGTTCGACGGAAAGCAATCTTGTCCAGTATCAACGTGAGGATGTATTTACAAATAACGCCAATACTATTGCTGAAGCAGGTCAGTATCCGCAGAGTGAAATAAAGTATAAGGATGCTGATGCTAAGGTGAAAAAGATTGGCCATTTCATCAAGGTAACTAAAGAGGTGCTTGATGACTCTCCGCAACTGCAAAGTCTGATTGATGGGCGCTTAAAGTATGGCGTTCTGTATAAAGATGATTTGCAACTATTGCTTGGTGACGGTACGAGCAATAATATTCTAGGTATTGTTCCTCAGTCGTCGGCATATGATGCTGATCGAACTCTTGCCGGCGATACAATGGCCGATATCCTCAGCCATGCGATTACGCAATCAATCAGCGATGAATACTACGCTTCCGGCATCGTGCTTAACCCGCAGGATTGGGAGAAGATTCGCTTGTTGAAAACAACCGACGGTGCCTACATCTTCGCCGGCCCGATGCAGTCAGTTGTGCCGACGTTATGGGGCCTGCCGGTCGTGTTGACCAATGCGATGCCGGTAAATACCTTCCTGACCGGTGCCTTTGCCATTGGTGCGCAAATATTTGACCGCCAGACTGTTGAAGTAGAAATTTCTACCGAAAATGGTACGGACTTTGAAAAGGATTTGATCACGATGAAAGCATCAGAACGTCTTGCTTTGGCGGTTTATCGCCCGGCGGCGTTTGTGACGGGTACATTCCCGTCGGCACCGGAATCAAATCCATAATCATTACTTATGGGAGATACGGGGGCGAAAGCCCCCGTATATATATCTATGAATAATAAAGTTAAAGCAACAAAAACCTACATGCATGACGGAAATATTGTTGTTTGCGGTCAGGTATTTCTAACGGAAAAAGCCGACGAATTGATTCGCGGCGAGTTGGCCGTGGAAGTCGTGGAAGAAAAAACGGTACCGAAGCGTAAGAAAGAGAAAGATGGCGGCCATTGATATCGCTATTGCGAAGATGCATCTGCGTGTCGATAGCGATATTGAAGATGACTATATCAAATCGCTTATCTCCGCCGCGATCAAATTTGCCCAGAAGTATATCGGCAAAACGATTGTTAACGAAGATGAAACGCCACCCGATGGCGTGATCGATCCGCTGGTCATGGATGATGATTTGCAGCATGGGTTGTTAATGCTTGTCGGTTATTGGTATGAAAATCGCGAGACAGTGAATATCGGCAATATCGTCAATGAATTGCCAATGGCTTCGGCGGCGATCTTCGACATGTACAGGTCTCCAACATTATGAAAGCGGGCAGCATCAATACGCGCATCATGATTCAAAAATACGATGCGGTAACAACTTCGACCGGGCAAACTAAAAAAGAATGGAAAAACTTTGCATCGGTCTGGGCGAATGTTTATTTTGGCAGTGGTCGCGAATTTATCACTGGCGGCCAGGATATCAATACAGGCAGTGTGAGCATCAGGATCAGGTACCGAAAAGATATCAGGCCGAATATGCGCGTGTTGCTCCATGATGATCCACTCAATATTGTAGCTGTCCGACCTGATATGGTCGGCAAAGAGCATGTTGATCTTGTTTGCGAAAAAGGGGCGAACAATGGCTAACAAGCTGATTGATATCCAGTGCAACGTGAAAGGTCTTGCCGAACTCGAAGCGGGCTTGATTGAACTCGGCGCACGCGTCGGCGGCCGCGTTTTGAATACGGCTACCCAGGCAGGCGCGCGGGAACTGGCAAAGGAAATCAAGCGTCGCGCTCCGGTTAAAACCGGAAAATTAAAAAAGAATATTGTCGTTTCCAGAAAACGCAATAGGGGAAAACGCAAAACCGGCGAAGCCAGCTACGTGGTTCACATCCGGAAAAAAGGCAAAGCCGGTAATCCGCAGAATGCGTTTTACGGATATTGGGTAGAGCATGGAACATCGAAACAACCGGCGCAACCGTTTTTCTGCCCAGCCATTGAAGCGAAGCGCAAGGATGCGGCGCAGGTCATTATCGACAAGATGGATCAGTCCATCGACAACGAAAAAAAGAAACTTGGGTTCAAGTGATGTTGCTCGAAGAACATATTTACGCCATGGTCTCAATGGTGCCGGAATTTGCAAACCGGGTTTTTCCTGATGTTGCCTTCTCCGCCGACGGCGGTGAAGTACCGCGTCCGTTCTGCGTGTACACGATCATCTTTCAGGCCGAGAACGCCTTGCTCGACGGCGATGAGGGTACCGAAGACGCGTTAGTTCAGATTGATGTTTACGCCGACGACAAAGCGGAAGCGGCTCGGCTGGCAAAAAAAGTACGCGACGCACTCAATGCCGGTAACTTTATTTCGTTTACGACCGAATCCGGGGATTCATCGCAAGAAACGGACACCAAATATTACCGTTGTTCCCGTGATTACCGGGTGATTTTTTCAGGATAGCAGGAATTCATTAACCGCCGCAATGCTTCGGACCGCCAGAAATGGTGGTTTTTTTATGCCTGCACGGAAGCTAGCGGTCTTTTTTTAGGAGATAGCAATGCCCCCACAACCATTAGCATTAGGTTCACAGTTTACCAAGCTGCTGCACCGGACAAGCGAAACCGATCCATGGGTTCAGGTTGAAGGTACGGTCAGCGTTTCAGAATCCGGCGGCGGATCGACGAACATTGATGCGACGCATCAGAACAGCGTATCAAAAGAATACCTGGCCGGCCTTGCCGAGGCAGGTACGGTGACTGTGCCGATGAATACGCTTGAAGCGGCGCGCGGTCCGAAGCAATTGGAACTTTATGTGTCGTATACCGGAAAAGCCGATCATTCGTTCTTCCGTATTGCAATACCGACGACCCGCGCGGCGACAGAATACATCGTCAAGGATTTCACCGGGTTTGTCAGCGCGTGGGACGACGATTATCCGCTCGACGGCAAAGTCGGCACGAACATGACGATCCAAAAGTCGGGGCCGACTGTCCGCACCGAAGGCGTTACCGATATTTTGGCTGCAACGCTTCCGACGCAGCAAGAGCCGTAAACACGAAACCATCATCAACATTCAACCATTCAAACGGCAGGCCACGGCTTGCCGTTTTTTATTCATAGGAAGGAAAAGCAATGGGTAATTTTTCACAGAATTTTGTCAAGGCGTTTGCGTCAAAACCAATTCCGGTCAAATTCAAGTATGAGGGTGCCGAGTTTGATTTTTATTTGCGCAAGGCGACTGTGCTTGAAATGGAGACAGCTTACGAAAAAATCGGGCTGACCAAAAAGAAAGACATCAACTTCGGCGACGGACTCAAACTCCACGGCGAACTCATCAAGATTTGCGTTGTCGATGAGAAAGGAAACAGGCTGATCAATTCAGACAGGGATTTGGATGTTATGAAGTCTGGTCTGCCCGACGATGTTTATAAGGTTCTCGGAGAGTTTATCAAAGAAAAATGCGCTCCGAAAAAAGGTGATGAGGGAAACGTGCCATCTACGAACGAGGAGAGCGATTTGCCTTCCTCTTAGCATTAAAGCTGGGGCGTACCGTTGCCGAATTGAAAAGAGATTTAACCATCGAGGAATACAACAACTGGATGATTCTCTTTGAAAACGAACCGTGGCTGTTCGATCCGGACATCCTGAAGGCCCATATGTTGCAGTTTTACGCGGAGGCGCACCGGGACGAAAAGAAAAAATCCAGTGCATTTCGTGTCACAGATTTTGTTTTAAGAAACCAGTAGTCGGAGAAAGTTATGGCGCAAGCACTTGTCGTTGACGTGAGCGCTCGTACCGTCGCGTTTGAAGAAAGCATGAAACGCGCTGCCAATACTGCGAATAAGCAGATGGGCAGCATCGGTAAGAGCGTTGCCGGCATCAGCAGCAATTTTGCATCGCTGACCAAAACGGTACAGGTTGCGACAGCTGCCATTGGCGCCATCGGCGCGATTGCCGGTATTGGTTTTCTCAAAAACATGGTCACGATGGCGGCGGATGCTGCTGACCGGATTGACGATCTGTCGATGCAAACGGGCATCGCTCATGAGCGTCTTTCCGGGCTTGCGTATCAAGCCAAGCTTACCGGCAGCAATCTTGAAGGCGCAGCGAGTTCTATCGCGCGCCTTAACAAGAATATGGCGGAATCTGTCAATGAAACAAGCAGACAAGCTAAGGCTTTTGGCGCAATTGGAATTTCTGTGAAGGATGTTGATGGCAATTTAAAGTCAACAGACAAGATGATTTCCGAGCTTGCCGATAAGTTTAAAAGCTACGCAGATGGGCCAGAAAAAGCGGCATTGGCTCAAGAACTTTTCGGTAAATCCGGAGCGGCGATGATCCCTTTGCTTAATGAAGGTTCTGTGTCGCTCCAAAAAATGCAGGACGATGTAAATAAATATGGCGTAGTCACAAAAGACGTTGCAAAGCTGACGTCTGATTTTAATGATGAGCAAGATCGTATGAAAATGATGCTGCAAGGCGTAATGTTGAGCATTACAGCATCGATTCTTCCGGCGTTATCCGGGATGTCAGATGCGCTTGCGTGGTTGATTGACAATGCGGAAGGCGTAAAGGCTGCGTTGGTTGGCTTGCTTTCTGTTATTTCGGTGTTTAGTTTCTCGCCAGTTATTGCTGGCCTTACTGCCGTCACCAAAGCAGTATTGACGTTTACCGCTGCGCTTCTGACCAATCCTGTATTCTTGTTTGCTGCGGCCATTGGTAAGGCGGGTGCCGCGCTCTATTACTTCCGCGACGCAACGATTGAAATTGGCGACACGACAACATCAATCAGCGAAATCGCACTGGGCGCATGGGTGAGCGTAAAAAACGGTTTTGGCGCAGTGGCCGATTACGTATCCGATGCCGGTAGCAGAATGGCAAACAACTTCGGCGAAGTCGGCGTCGTGATTGTTGATGTGTTCAATCATACGCTTGCCTTTGTGAAAAACTTCATCAATGCGGTCATTGGGTTGTTTGTCGGGTTTGGCAAAGTCGTTTACATCATAGCCGATGCTATTCTGGATACGTTCAAGAGCAGTTTCGACGGTGTCAGAAATCTTGCCGTTTCTTTGTGGGATGGCATTAAAAAAGTATTTCAGGGCGATTTTTCATTCAGCGCATTTTCCGAAGCGTTTAAAAAGGAAGGCACCGAAGCGATTAACTTTATTGCCGAAATCGGCAATACATTCAATGAAGCCTTTTTGAACACCGATTACGTCGGCGGCGTTAAAGACGTGGCGCTGGGCATGGCTGAAAGCTTGGCATTGGCCGGACAAGAAGCGCGGAAACTTAACGAGGAATTGTCCGGCGACAGTGGCGGAAACAAACCGAACGCGCCAAGTATTTTCAGTACCGAAGGCACGGCAGAAAACATTGAAAAACAATTATCGCTGGCAAAAGAGGGTTACGATCGTCTTTATGCATTAACTTCCGCGGCATTGAGCCGCGAGCTTGAGATACTGTCCGAACAGCGCGATCTACAGCTGATTTCCGAGCGCGCATTTATCGCCAAGCGTGGCGAATTGCAGGAACAGGCCGCGCAAGCGAACGCCGAGCGGTTGGAAAAAACGTACAGTGACCTTGCCGCGTATCTCGAAAAGCTGCAATCGGCGCCGGCGATTGATACCAAACAACAAGAAAAAATCATCCAGGCGATTTCAAAAACGCAAAAAGCCTACGACGATTGGCAGGAAAGCATTGCCAAGGTCGGCGACGTATCGCGCAAAACCAACAACGAACTGACAAAATACAACGACCAGATCAAAGCGCAGATCAAGGCGATCACCGACGAAAACGAGAAATTTGTTAAAAGTTTGAATAAGCGCGTGGACGATCTCAAGTTTGAAAACTCCCTGATCGGCCTTTCGACCTCAGCGCAACAGAGACTGCGCGCTGAGCGCGAAATCCAATTGCAAGTTGCCGAGCGCATCGCTGAAGTTGAAAAACAAATCAACGCACTGCTGCAAGCCGACGCCGGCGCCGATGTGACCGCACTGTACCGGCAGCGCGAAGAAATTGCGCAGGCCGGGCTTGACGCTGTCGATCGGATCGATCGGGAATTGCAGAATAAAGATTGGGCAGAAACATTTTCGAATATGTCCGATTCAATAACCGATGCGATTATGCGTGGGTTTGAGCGTGGAGAAAGTTTTGTTGATAACTTAAAAACAACGTTGGAAAACACATTCAAAACAATGATTTTGAAGCCTGTGGTTAATATGGTTATTAACTCTGTCATGGGCAGTGTATTTTCCGGCGGTTCATCAAGCGGCGTCGGGGGAATTATTAGCACAATCGGGTCATTTTTTGGGTTCGGTGGAAAAGCGGGGGGCTCTGGAAATTTGATCAACATTGCAAGTGGCGCCGCGTCAAATGCTTATTCTGCATTCGGCGGCGGCGGCTTGGCGGGATCATTCATCAATTCGGGTTTTGGCAACATGATGGGATTATCAACGCCGTTGATGGGGCCAACGCAATCAGGTGCAGCGCTTACCGGTAGCGTACCGACAAGTGCTGGATCAATGGTATCAAATGCGCTCCCAATTATCGGCTGGATTCTTGCTGGGATGCAGCTTGATAAATATCTCTGGGGAGAAGGTTGGGATGTAGATAAGATGTCCAGACGCGAGCAAGAAACAGCCATTGCCGGGATGACGGCGATTGATCCACTGTTCGGCTTATCAGGAATCGGCGCTGTTTGGGGGGACAAGCTTTTCCGAGCGCTTGGTTTGTCTGATAAATGGGCGTCAATATTGTCTGGTAGTTCGATTTTTGCGCGTGTGTTCGGCCGGCGTGGCGGCCCGAAAACGGGCGGCTTCGCATCAAGCGATGGGCTTGATATTGGTCGATACTTTACTCCGAATAACGAGGATGATTTTGCGCAAGAAATGCTTGGCAACATTGAAAAGCAATGGGCGTCTGTTGCTTCGCAATTCGGACTTGATGCGTCACGTGCGCAATTCGGTTTTGGTTTTGATACGGACCCTAAGGGCGATGCCGGTTCAAGAATTAAAGGCGGTGTTTATATAGATGGCTTGCGTGAATATCTGAATAGCGGAACATGGGGACGAACTTCCGAGAAGTTTGAAGAGGGTTTAAAAACGGAAGTCATGCGCATGATGCTTGCCGCATCGCGTGCGCTTTCGGAAGGCGACATTAATGCCATACTCGGTGATTTCAATATAGCTGAAGCAACGCTAGAAGAAATTGAAGCGGTTTTTGCAGATGCTGCATACTGGCAAAGTGCTGTTGAGCCGATGCGTTTGGTTCTTGAAAGAACTTTCGGCCAGGCGTTTGATTTTAAGGCAATCGATGAATTGGCCGAAGACGGAGAGACGCTCGAAGAAACAATGACGCGACTGTCAACTGTGTTCAATGCGACAAATATGGCAGCCAGAATTACCGGGCAAAGTGTTAAGGATTTGTTCGGCGTCGGGTTGGATGGGTTGGAAGCTCGCGAAACATTCGCCGCGATATTCGGCGGTGAAGAAGAAATGTTAGCGGCTATTACAACGTACATGCAAACGTTCAGACCGGAAGAAACGTCTCAACTTGCTTTTGAAGAATCCGGTTTTGCATTGACATCTACGTTTGATAATCTAGGTATTGCTATACCAAATTCAATCAGTGCGTTTAATGATCTGATAAGTGGGCTCGATTTGACAACGCAAGAAGGTCAAAGACTGTTCTCCGAATTGATGAGTGTTGCGCCTGCGTTCGACGCTTTCATCGGTGCGATTGAACGGCTCGGCCAGTCATTTCAGGACAGCATTGATGCCGCACGCCAGCAGGTAGAAACTATTGGGCTAAGCCAAGAAGAACTTTATCGCTACTACCAAGATCGCGGCAACGCCGCCTATGAAAACTTCCTGAACGCTTCATCGCTTGAAGAGGCTGAGCGGTATTTCAACGAAGCGATGGAATACTACATGTCGGCGTTCAATACGTTGGGCGAGGATAGTCAAATCACGATGCGCGATACTTTTCTCGCATCGCTCGACATGATCGAAGAAGCGTACCAGGATGTACTCGGCCGCATCCGCGACGATGCTTTGGCGGGTGGCGCCGACGAACCATCAACTATCGAAACCGATGAACGGCAACGCGTGATCCTTGAAACGGCATCGCAAGTCATTACCGATGCATCCACTGTGATGGTACGCATTGCCGATACCGAGATGGAAACGTCACGGCAAAACCAGCGATCCGCGCAGGTAATGGCCGATGCCGCGTCGGCCATGATCGCGGCGGCCAACGGTATGTTGACCGCACTCGGCAATATCAATGTGACTTCGAACGTCACGATTAACGATCAGGCGGTTGGCGTATGACCAGCAAGCTGAAGCAATCGGTTGTCGAACTGCTGAAGCGTACATCGACGGCGCCGGGTTATCTGATCTACATCGATTTCAGCCCGCCGATACGGCTATCGACAAGAGGTACGGTAACGTACCAAGGCGCGGTATGGAATTCGGCGAACATTGCGATTTCCGGTGTTTCGGCAGATTCGGCGCCGAACCAGAAAGCAACGATCCTGATTGCCGATTACGACGCGGCAATGACGGCGATGCTGTTCAACAATAGCGTGGCCGACCGACAGATCATCATCTACGCATTTGATGGTGATGTTACCGACTCACACGTGGAAATGATTTATGGCGTTGGCGGAGCGGTATCGGGCGACGCATACAACAACATCAAAATCAGTGTCGCCAATTTATCCAGCCGAACGATATTCATCCCGCAAAAGCGC
Source organism: Betaproteobacteria bacterium UBA931 (assembly GCA_002293615.1). Taxonomy (GTDB): domain Bacteria; phylum Pseudomonadota; class Gammaproteobacteria; order Burkholderiales; family Casimicrobiaceae; genus UBA931. The sequence goes on from DBDN01000078.1 coordinate 12,379, forward strand.
ATCGCGCCGGAGTTCGGTTTTAACCATGTTCCGCCGAACGGCATGGTGATCAAAACAGCCACCGGCACGATCACTTTGAGAAACAGGTACAACTGATGGCATCTTACCCCGACTTTGCTCAACATACGAGCAGCACATGCACGCCCTACGACAACATTCAGTCGGATCGCTCAACCAGCGGACGGATCAGGACACGCGTGCTGGGAAGCCGGTTGCGTTACTCGTTCAGCGTTTTGCATGTTGCGCTGACCGCGGAAAAGAAAGAAACATTCATCGATTTTTACAACACCAATCGCGGAAAGATATTCGACTTCACGTTCGGCGCGGATGGGCAAGCGTATGAAGTGGTGTTTGTCGGCACGCCCAGCATTACTCCGATCAAAGTGAGCGGTGGCGAATGGCGATTTAACGTGACAGTGTCGTTGTCGGAGGCATTGTAATGGCCATTATTATTGATACAAGCGGTTCGTCCGGTAGTGATACGCGCGAAGGCCGTAATACCGGCACAGCTCCATCGACGCCATCAGGTGGCTCGTTAACACCATGGGAAATTGCCGGTGGCGCATCCCGTACCAACCAACAATTCATACCGGATTATATTTCGTCGGGTGGTACCAATTCTTCCGCCAGCCGTTCGACGTTGAGCGCGACGCAAACGCGCATGTCCGACATCCAGATCACTTGCGCCGGGGACGGCGACGTGGTGCCGATATTGCTCGGCGGGCAAGAACGAGTTGGGATAAAAATATGCGCGTGGACAACACAAGGCACCAATTACGTGTTCGCGGGTGTGTTATGCGAAGGTGAGATCGAGGAAATCACTGACATCCAGTACAACAACGAAGCACTGCCGTCCGGCATGACGGTTACCAGCTATCGAGGAACGCCAGATCAGGTGCGCGATCCGACACTGGTTGCCGCATTTGCCGCACAGGGCATTGCATACGAAGATGATCTGCCGGGTATTGCGTACCTTGTCGTCAAGATGCCGACCAGCATGCTTACGGGCCAGCCGAACATTACAGCGAAATGCAAAGGCTTGAAGTTTTTCGATCCGCGCGATCCGGAACAATCGCTCGACGATCCAACGACATGGAAATACACCAATTGCCCAGCACTATGTACAGCTGGATTGTTTTACCGCAATACCAACCTGAACCCATACAACGATAGCCTGACCATTGCCGCCAACGCTAACGATGATTTGGTCAACGGTGAGGAGCCGCGCCGGCAGGTATCGTTACTCATTGACCGGGCCATGAGCCTGTCCAGTTACATCGAAACGTTGCGCAGCTATGCCGCGATGTGGTGCGTGCCGGAAGGCCGCGATGTTGTTTTTGTACCGGATCGTCCGGCGGAATCGGTCGCCGAGTACGATAACGAAAGCATCATTGCCGGTTCGTTTAGTTGGAGTTTGCGCGGTCCGGAGAATGTGCCGACGGCGATATTGGTACGGCACACGAACGTCAGTGTCGAGCCGTGGTCTGAGCGCATGGCAACCGCCGTGCATCCGGATGTCGAAGCGGGCATCGAACCGCGCCGTGAATCGATCTTGTACCTGCAAGGCATCAAGCGCTATTCGCAGGCGCTGCGCGAAGCGATAGAAACGCTCAATCACTACAACCTCGAACTGCTGACCATCCAGTTCGGGATCGCGGACGAAGGCGCGCATATTCGCGTCGGCGATGTGATCACGGTTTCTTATGCCGAGTTTTTCGTTAAAAAACTTTTCCGCGTGACTGGCGTCACCAATTCATCGGCGGGGCGCTACACCATCGCGGCCAAAGAATACGACGACAAAATTTACAGCGACGCCATCGAACCCGATCCGTCCGAGCCGGATACGCCGCTGCCGAACCCGCTTGATCCGCCGTCGGTCGTTGAGATGACGATTTCCGAGCGGGTGTACAAAGAGACATCGATGGCCTATGCATCGCAAATGTGCGTGACGTGGAGCCTGCCTGATACATGGCCGTATGATGCGCAGTATATCGTGATGTTCTACGAGGATGGCCTGCTGATCGACCAGCGCGAAACGTCGTCAATGGAATATCGCTCGCCGTCGGTGGATGAAGGGAAAGAATACACGGCCACCGTATACGTCACCTCAAGCGGTATCACCGGTGCCGGCAATTCGATCAGCGCTGTCGCGCAAGGAAGATACCTGCCGCCCGGTGATGTGCCGCGCATTATTTGGTCATATGAAGTGGGCGGCGACGTGTACTTGGGTTGGGAGCCTGCCGTTGATATTACAGTCGATGGTGCATCCGATATCGTCGGCTACGAAATCCGTCGCGTTTCCAGCAACGTCGCGAACTGGAACGCCGGTGAAGTCGTCGCGTTTGTGACACCGGCGAACGCGATCATCAATTTGCAACCGCCGGGCATGACCACCTACATGGTCAAAGCCAAAGATTCGGTCGGGCTTTATTCCGAAAACGCGGCCTCGACGACACTTACGATCACGCTTGATGATAACTCACGGTTCGTCGATAACTGGTATGTCGGCGGCAGCGCCGAATCGGTCAACGTGACCGGCTGGCGCCGTTACCCGAATCTTGTCCCGCGCTGGACAAGCGATCGCGGCGAAAGCGTTGATTTTGGGCATGCCGACCCCGATCCGCTAACCGGGACATTCATCGATTTGCAAGATGTGATTTTTCCACTGCCAAACGATACCGGCAGCACGTCGGTTTTCATCAGCGAAACGCACGATTCAGGTACGGTAATTTCCGGACAATGGACAGTCAGCGGCAACATCGTCGCGAACAACGGCGGCGTCACGACATCGCTTGAATTATCAAGCGACGGGACGCGCTGGACGCGCTTTGATCATCCGGCCAACCAGAGTGGCAGTGGCCGTTATTCGCGCGTGCGCGTAGAAAGCAGGGACGGCTCTTTCACGATCAACGGAAAACCAAACATTTCCGTGATCGCGATCCCGAAACAAGAAAGCGGTACCGTCAAAGTTGGCAGCACTGGCGTTTATCGGGTGACGTGCAACGGACGCTACGCAAAATTCATTGAGATCACGCTCAATTACGCCGGCGCGCGTCTTTATAGGCCGCAATACGACAACGTGCATACCAGCAACGGCGTCGCGACTTTCGACGTTTACCTATTCGACCCGACCGGGCAACGCGTGTCCGGTGACGTGAACTGGATTTTTAAAGGAGTTTAATCAATGCCAAAGTTTAATACACCGACGCCACCGTTCACAGCAGCGGACTATGAAATGCCGCGCATGAGCGATAACGATAACGATAAAGTGTCGCGCCAAAAAAATATTGATGCGATCAACGCCAACTTCATTGCCGAAGCATTGGACCGCGCCGAACTTGCCGCACTCTGGTCAGCCGATTTTACCTACGACGAAAACGGAACGCTCACAAAAACAATCATGCGTTACGCGAATACGCAGCTTGCCGCGCGCGCCGAATACGAATACGAGGACGGGACGATTGGCGGGCAAGAACAGGTTGTTGACGGTCAGACAGTGATCGTCGGCGCCTGGCCTATCCAGCGCCTGAAAGCCGAAACCAGAAGTTACAGCACGGACTACGCCGGCGACGAAACAGCGGCCACTTGGCAAGGCACCGGCACCGGAAGCTATCTCTACAACGCCATCGGAAACATCATCAAACTGAATTGGAGCCAACTATGATCGGACAATTGACCAATATTGCCAACGCTCTTTCCGCGCTTCTGAAAAAGTTGACGCCGCAGGGAGCGCAGAATCTTAACGATAATCTTGATGCACCGGTCAGTACGCGTCTTTCTAAAGAAGACGCGGCGCTTTCGTTTGAAGCGATCCTTGCAGCAATAGAAGACCTGATGCCGGTCAAGGGTAGCCAGACGTTTACTGATCCGGGAGATTTCTCATTCACCGTGCCGCCTGGTGTCACGCTTATCAACGTGACTATGATCGGTGGCGGCGGCGGCGGTGCAGGCACCACTTACACCGGCTATGCAAACTCTTCGTCGGGTGGTGGTG
>DBDN01000053.1:0-19279 GCA_002293615.1 Betaproteobacteria bacterium UBA931
GCCGTAAGCCATGAAACCTCCTTGTATATTCGTAATGCGTATAAATCTTAAATATTATTAATGGCTTTATCCGCGCGCCCGAAAGAGCGCGACTTTGGACTCTATATGCTTTTTAAAAGATTATTTCAACCCACACCCCAGAAGTATTTCTCTATCAGTTAGTTGCCCAAAAAACGGTAAACTGATCAAAAATAATACTAGAGCGACTAACCGGAATCTCAAAGACGCACATTTGCATATCCTAATTACCCAACGATGAGACGAAGTGTACACGAAAATTAATTTTACTTCAATCTATTAAAGAGAAAATTTTTAAATAAATGGAATTTTGTTTTTCTACCATACAGCCTTCTCTGTTGCAATAAATGTAGGGTTTTCCCACAATAAGCCAACCTTGTTGTCATACAAATCTTCATTTACAAGTTCCATGAACTGCTCACCGAAGCGTTCTTTCTCTACGGGTTGCACTGCACTTGCATTACTCAATGCACAGAATACGGGTTCCGGGACTTGTACCGTATAAGGCTGCAAGGCACGGGCAATGGCTCCGGATTTATCTACGAAGTGCAATCCGCGTAACAAAGCTCTGACAGGGCTTTCTTTTTCGCCATTCATCTTGAATGGCGCAATGATGGGATATTGCATGTTATCGATCAACCGGAACCTTTCGGCTACCGTCTCAAACGGCATGCCGTCAATGCCGCCGTCTTTGATCAAGCCGATTATGCCGTTAGCGTCAATCACCTCATCACCTTTCTGCCAGTACAGTTCTTTGAAATACGCTTCGATAGCTTCAAGTGATAGCGGGTCTTGGGCGTGATGGTTCAGTGTCAAACGCATGGCTTGGGCGAATTGCTTCAATTCCGGTGGAGGTGGCCAGGCATCGGCGCGGAAGATGTGCACAAAGCTGTCGTTGCGGGCATGCCGTCCTTCGCGATTGCACCGGCCTGCCGCCTGGGCAATCGAATCCAGCCCGGCCTCGGCGCGTAGCACATAGGGAAAATCGACGTCCACGCCAGCTTCGACCAGCGAGGTTGAAATTAATCGACATGGTTGTCCGTGTTTTAGGTCGGCGTGGATGCTGTCGAGTACTTGGCTTCGGTGGCGGGCGCACATGAAGGTGGAGAGATGACGCGCACCGGGTTCCTGACGGATGGCGTCGAACAATGCACGCGCATGGTGGCGGTTGTTGACGATGCACAGTACTTGTCCGTTTTCCCGAAGGCGTTCGATTAAGGCTTCGTCGCCCTGTTCACCGATGTGGATGATGCGCACACGTTTCAGTTGATGGTACAGCTTCTTGGGTTCGGGTGCGAGTTCGCGGACATTAGTCAGACCATTATGGAAGCCTTCGTCAGGGTTTTCTTTATTGGCATTTAACGCGGGCTGTGTTGCGGTACATAGCACGATACTGCAATGATAATGGCGAGCCAGTTCGTCGATAGCGGCAACACAGGGGCGCAATAATTTGAGTGGCAACGTCTGCGCTTCGTCGAGAATGACGACGCTACCAGCAATATTGTGCAACTTTCTACAACGGGAAGAACGATCAGCGAACAGACTTTCAAAAAACTGGACAGCAGTGGTGACGACGACAGGCATGTCCCAGTTTTCAGCAGCCAACCGCAGCTTGTCCCGACTGTTTTTATCTTTCAGCGTTTTATCGTCAAAGGCACTGTGGTGCTCCAGTACTGCTGCTTCACCCAACTCGCCGAATGCGCTCCGAAATACAGCGGCATTCTGTTCTGCAATGGAAGTAAACGGGATGACGTAAATGACACGCCTGAGGTCGTGAGTGAGCGCGTGATCGAGCGCGAATGCCAGTGAAGCTAGCGTTTTGCCGCCACCAGTTGGAACAGTGAGCGAAAATAGTCCCGGCTGCAGTGTGGCTTGTTCGCGAACATGACGCAGGATGTCCGCACGCAACTGATTGACTTTAGAATCGGCCTTAAACTTCTCCAGCGTTTTTTCCAGTTTGGTACGTAGCACCGCTAACGATGGGCCGCTATCGCGTTGTGATGTTCTGTTTTCAACATGATCGTAATGCGCTTCGGTATCAAGAAAATCAGCATCGACTACGCAGGAGAATAGCATTCGGGTTAGGAACGACAGTTGAAATGTTACCAATCCCAAGTCGGGATGCTGCTTGAATCCCTGCGGCAACGGACATTTCTCTGGCAATGATACTTCTATCTGCCATGTGGACAATAACTCTGGCGTACCGCTACGTAGTAGGCGCTCTTTCAGCGAAGAGCGTGTTCTGCTATCACGCCCGTTCGCCAGCCCGGCATGATGTCCGGCAACAATATAGGCTAACAGCGTTCCCAATTTATCTCCATAGCACTTGATGGCCTGCTGCGCGCCTTGTACTGCATGTTCGGCATGGATGCCTTCACCAGCAATACGGCGCTGAACTTCGTTGGTATATTTACCTAAATCGTGTAGCAACCCGGTTATATATGCCATCCCATCAGCGTTAAATATTTGGGCAAAGTTGGCTGACAGCTTAGCGACATTGATCAGGTGGTTATCAAGGGGTTGCCAGTCGGAACGATCCTGACGAGAACCGGTNNGTGAGCGTAGAAACGTCTTGACGTTTTGGAAGAGCCAGTAGCCAACATCAGATCTTTTTTTGGAAGAACACCTATTTAAGTTGATGTTAAAGTCAAAATAGAAGGGACATAATGCATATGTCCAAAATTATGCTAATAACAATGACGATTGTCAACGAAAATCAAAGGCAGCGGTGTATCTTTAAAGATCTGCCTCAAAACCGTTTAGGTACATATTAAAGGCATTAGCTATAAAATTTTAAATTTGAAAATATTCTACTTTCCCAAAAAACTTCGCGATTTCCCACAGGCAGGCTAAAATTCATCGGTATTTTGAATATGCTCGGCTAAGCAGAAAGGTTTGAAATTGAAACGTCTTACTATTGCTACGCGGGAATCGGCTTTGGCGCTTTGGCAGGCGCATCATGTGCGCGATTGTCTGCAAGCGCTTTATCCGGAAATNNTGACAACACAAGGCGACCAGATTCTGGATCGCCCGTTGGCGGCAATCGGCGGTAAGGGTCTTTTTATTAAAGAGCTGGAAGTCGCAATGGAAAGCGGGCAAGCGGATCTTGCCGTACATTCCTTGAAAGATGTGCCGATGGTGTTGCCGGAAGGGTTTACGCTGGCGGCGGTTGCCGAGCGCGAAGATCCGCGTGATGCGCTGGTATCGCCAAAATTTGCCGCTTTGTCGCAGTTACCGGAAGGCGCTGTCGTGGGCACGTCAAGCCTGCGCCGCGAAGCGCAGCTGCGCGAACGTTATCCGCGTCTGGAGATCAAACCGCTACGCGGTAACGTAAACACGCGTTTGCGTAAACTGGATGAGAGGCAATACGATGCGATTGTGCTTGCGGCGGCCGGGTTGATTCGTCTCGGTTTTTCTGGGCGGATTTCCGCATATCTTGATGTTGAGGACAGCCTGCCTGCCGTCGGGCAAGGCGCGCTTGGCCTGGAGTGTCGCAGCGATCGCGCCGATGTGATTGAGCTTTTAAAACCGCTGATACATCAACCGACAACTTTGGCGGTGACGGCGGAGCGCGCGTTTTCGCGTGCATTGGGCGGAAGTTGTCAAACGCCGTTGGCAGCGCATGCGGTACATGACGCCGATCAATTGTGGTTACGGGCATTGGTAGCGGATCGTGAGGGCAAAGAGGTCATGCGCGGTGAAAGCGGTGCCCGGGTACACAGCGAAGAAGAGGCAAACGCGCTGGGGTTGCAATTGGCGGAAGGGTTTATGGCGCGCGGTGTCGCGCGTTTGCTGCCCGGTGAATAAAAGCACATCAATGTTTCCGGCATTGAGCGGGCAAGTAATCATTGTCACGCGTCCCGAACATCAGGCGCAAACGCTGATGGCGCAACTGCAAAAGTTTGGCGCAGATGCATTGTTGTTGCCCGGTATTGCCATTATGGCGCCGAAGGATAAAACGGAGCTGCGCAATGTCTGTCGAACGCTTTCCTCTTATCATTTCGCGATGTTCGTTTCGGCGAACGCAGTGGACGCCGTCTTTCGGGAAATCGGCGTATGGCCGGAGTCGGTGCAGGCATTGGCGCCCGGTGCCGGCACGGCGCGGATTTTGTATGAGAAAGGTGTGCCGAAGGCACAGATTGTTCAGCCTGTTGCCAGCGCCGACAGCGAAGGGTTGCTGGCGCTTCCTTTGTTGCAAAAAGTTCAGGGAAAGCGTGTCGTGATATTTCGCGGCGAAACCGGACGCGATTATTTAACTCAAGAATTGCAGTTGCGCGGCGCGATTGTACGGCATGTGGCCTGTTACTGTCGGGTTACACCATCGCTGCCGTCGGAAAGTTTGCGGCAAAGGCTGGGACAGGCTAAACTTAATGGTATTGTGTTCACGGCGAGCGAAGCTATTGAGAATTTCGAGAAGATGTTGGATGGTAAAACGCTTGCCAGACTGAAAGCGCTTCCGGCATTTGTACCGCATCCGCGTATCGGAGAGAAAGCGGCAATGTTGTCGTGGCGCCCGGTAGTGACGGGCAGCGGCGATCAAGAATTGCTTGCGGGTATGAATACTTATTTTTCTGAGAACTTACGGCAACGATGACGATGACAGAGCAAGATTTTCCCAACAAGAAGCCTCGCGAAAACGGCGTGCCAGCCGGGGGTGATGTAACCGATGAAAGCGACGCGGTCAAACCCGTCGAGAAGCAGACGGCAGATTCACCATCGCCGGTATTTTCATCTTCATCAACGGTGTCGCCGACCTTGCAAAGCGAAGCGGCGCGTAAATCCGGAAACGGTATTGTGATTACACTATTGTGGTTTGCCGTTCTTTTGTTGGCGGGCGCGCAATTTTATCTTTGGCAGGAAAGCAAGAAAGACAGTAATGCCTGGCAAATGAGCACAGCGCAGCGGTTGGCACAACTGGAGGAAGCCGGCAAACAGCAGAAAACTGTCGAAGAGCGTTATGCCAGTGGCCAAGGTTTGATGCAGGAACGGCTTGCCGCTTTTGAGACGCGTATCAATCAGATGCAAGCGGAACGCCAGACCATGGAAAAAATGTATGCGCAGGTATTGCCGGTGCGCGACGAAATGGTCATGCGGGAAGTCGAAAATCGTGTGTATCTGGCGGAGCAGCAACTGACGGTAACCGGCAACATTACTGCGGCATTGGGCATGCTTCAGGAAGCCGATAATGAATTGGGAACATTGAATCGACCGGACCTTTCCGAGGTGCGCTCGGTGTTGATTCAGGATATGGAGATGCTGCAACGCACGCCGGTATTTGATATGCACCGTTTTCTGGCGAAGATCGATCAGGCGCTTGAAAATGCCGCTACGATGGCTGCTTATGAGTTGCCGACGGTCATGCCGATTGTGCCGTCTTCAGAAAAACCCGAGGATGCGCCAAATTGGCAACGCTGGTGGGACGGTATCAAAAATACGGTATTGTCCATGGTGCGCATTCAGACCAGCAATCATCAGCAGAGTATGCCGAAGGTGACGGATATTGCGTTGGATCGCCAAGAGTTGCGCACGCGTTTATTGGCATTGCGCATGATGGTGTTGACACGCCAGCCGTTGGCGCGTAGTGAATCGATTTCAACCAGCGCCTGGCTAAGCGATCATTTCGACCTCAATGATGCAAACGTAGCCGCTTTACAGAGCACGTTGAACGACTTGGTGGCGTCACCGCTGGCAACGCCATTGCCCGATGTCTCGAAAACGCTTGCCGCGTTGCGTGTTTGGCGCTCCGAACAAGCCCGCGCTTTTGCAACGTATTGACCAGAAATAACGATTAACGCAAAACGCTTATGAAACTTTTGTTCCGCCTGCTCCTGATTGTTGCTATCGCTGTCGCGGCCGGTATTTTTGCTCGGCTAAATAGTGGCTATGTACAACTTTCTGCGCCGATGTTTCGCTTTGAGTCCAGCCTGAATTTTTTTATTATTGTCTGGTTGTTCAGCTTTGCGCTGTTTTATTACATGATACGCATAGTACGTGGCGTCAAGCAATTGCCGGAATGGTGGCGGATGCGGCGTATCCAAAAAGTACGCGAAAAAATGTTTAAGTTGCAGAATGAACTATTTTTTTCATTGCAACGCGAACGCTTTCACGATGCGCAAGAAAAAGCGAAAGAAATATTGTCATTGCCGGAGGCCTACCCGTTGCCTGCAGTGATCGGCGCCATAGCCGCACTGAAGATGCGTGACGTCAAAGCCGCCGAAGAATTTATTCATTGTGATGCTCTGGCGCCTTTGGTGTACCGTGTTACGCGTACTTTGCTCGAAGCGGAGTTGTATCTGGTGAAGAAAGAACCGTTGCGCGCGTTAAGCCTATTGCGTGAAATGCGTGAATGGGAGGGGTTGCACAGTACCGCACTGAAGTTTGAGTTGCAGGCATTGGTTAACGCCGGCAGGTTTAAGGAAATGCTGCCGGTGATTGAGCAAATCGAAAATATTCGCGCGTTAACGCCGGCAGAGGCAAAATTTATGAAAGAGGCGGTCGAGGCGCAGCTTGACATGGGTGTGTCGCCCGAATTGTCTCAAGATCAGAAAAACGAAGTTCAGAAAGAGGCGCTCGTGCCGCAGCAGGATCAGCGCAGCCATGACAGTGAAGAGAACATCGGGCTGGTTGCACATGATCAATAGGATGGATAGCGGCTGTTAACGCGCTATTTCCTAAGATAAAAACACATAAATTATTTTTTGAGGGATTAGTATGAACACACCGAGTAATAATCGCTTGCCTGAAATCAACATGGACATAGCTTCGCTTTACCGTGAGGAAGTGTTGACAGACCGTAAGGTCGGTATTTTGCGCATACTGCATCCTATCAAAGCGGACGGAAGTGCCGACGACAGCCGTGCAACGGTTTATTCGGGCGAAGCGCAGTTGATGAGTACGGTTGGCGCTTTGCCGGTGGCGTTTGATATTCCTGCGAAAAGCCTTGAAGAAGCGCTGGCGAGTTATAAAGAATCGGCGCGCGAAGCCGTCGAGCGTACCGTTGAAGAGTTGCAGGAGCTGCGGCGCCAAGCGGCGTCATCGCTGGTGATTCCGCAATCGGGCAATCTCGGCGGTGCACCGGGGATGGGTGGTTTAGGTGGCATGGGTGGCGGCAAAATCCAGATGCCGTGATCGGGAAATCAGGGAACAGGGAAATTTAATTTCGCAGCGGGTGCAAACCAATAGCAGGTATTTATCGGAGGCGTAATGCCGAATGACGATGTGTGTTGCTCAAGGCGCTGCAGTTTGCGATTAGAGGAAGTCAATCAATGAGTATTCAAGAAAAAATTCACACACAGGTTACCGAAAACCCGATCGTGCTTTACATGAAGGGAACACCAGAGATGCCAATGTGCGGGTTTTCAGCGATGGTGGTGGAAATCCTCAAACATGCGGGCGCGGCGCAATATCTTGCGGTTAATGTACTGGACGATCCTGAAATTCGTCAGGGCATTAAGGATTATGCGCAATGGCCGACAATCCCACAGCTTTACATTAAGGGCGAGTTTATCGGCGGTTGCGATATCGTGCGCGAGATGTACGAAAGCGGCGAGTTGCTGCCGTTGTTGAGTTCAGTGAATTCATAATTTTTATGGTTTCTTCCGTTCCGGTCATTACGGTAGACGGACCGGCGGCGTCCGGGAAAGGTACGTTGGCGGAAGGATTGGCGCAGGCGCTTGGTTTTCATCTGCTTGACAGCGGCGTTTTTTACCGGATGCTGGGTTGGAAGGCATTGCAATGCGGTATTGCGTTGGACGATGAGTCGGCGCTGGCGGAACAGGCGGTAACGTTAATGCCGGAATTTCACGGGTGCCAAATCTGGCTCGACGGGCAGGATATCGCTCAAGTCATACGTCATCAGGAAATCGGTACGGCGGCGTCAAAAATCGCAGCATTGCCGCAAGTGCGCGCTTCTTTGCTGCGGTTGCAGCGGCAGGCACGCCGCGCGCCGGGGCTGGTGGCCGATGGGCGCGATATGGGGACGGTGGTATTTCCTGATGCTCTATGCAAGTTTTTTTTAACGGCAAGCGGCGCGATTAGGGCGGAAAGGCGACATAAGCAGTTGATAGAAAAGGGATTAGCAAGTAATATAACCACCCTTTTACAAGAAATCAGCGAGCGCGACGCCCGTGATGAAAGCCGCGTAACGGCGCCCTTGAAGCCGGCGGTAAACGCAGTGACCATAGACACGACATCATTGGATGCGGATCAGGTTTTAACATTGGCGTTGCAGCATTGCCGTCGCCTTGGCTTGTCTTAAAAGCGCTTTGGTGTTTGAAAACCAAGCTATTTAAGAACTGAATTTTGTGAATTGGCATGTATTGGGCTTTAGCCAGCCGTATACGTGCTTTTTATTAACCAACCCGTCAGCACGAGATACAGGGTTCTCGTTCGACGGTGCTTATTTTTTTATTGAAGGAACCAACCCAAATGGCTACTGCTATAACCTCCCCGGCGTCTGCCGACAGTTTTGCCGCTTTATTCGAAGAGTCTCTGGCACGCCAGGAAATGCGGCAAGGCGAATTGATTACTGCCGAAGTGATCCGCGTCGATTACAACATTGTGGTTGTAAACGCCGGACTCAAATCCGAAAGTTTTATCCCCATCGAGGAATTTAAAAACGATAACGGCGACGTTGAAGTCAAAGAAGGCGATTTTGTCACGGTCGCGATTGAGTCTATCGAAGACGGCTACGGTACGACGCGTTTGTCGCATGATAAGGCCAAGCGTCTGAAAGCTTGGCAGGATCTCGAAATTGCGATGGAAGAAGGCACTTTGTTGCAAGGCCTTGTTACCAGTAAAGTAAAAGGAGGCCTGACCGTGATGATGAACGGTATCCGCGCTTTCCTGCCCGGTTCGCTGATTGACGTCCGCCCAATTAAAGATACATCGCCCTACGAAAACAAGACGATGGAGTTCAAAGTCATCAAGCTCGACAAAAAGCGCAACAATGTAGTGGTATCACGCCGCGCCGTGCTTGAAGAAAACATGGGCGAAGATCGTGAGAAGCTGCTGGAAACCTTGACCGAAGGCGCGATTGTCAAAGGTGTGGTCAAGAACATTACCGATTACGGCGCTTTTGTGGATCTTGGCGGTATCGACGGCTTATTGCATATTACCGACTTGGCCTGGCGTCGCGTCAAGCATCCCTCGGAAGTATTGACGGTGGGCGAAGAGGTCGAAGCCAAAGTATTGAAATTCGATCAGGACAAAAACCGCGTGTCGCTGGGCATTAAACAGTTGGGCGACGATCCGTGGGCGGGGTTGGCGCGCCGTTATCCGGCGGGCACGCATCTTTTTGGTAAAGTGACCAATATCACCGATTACGGCGCCTTTGTTGAAATCGAAACCGGTATCGAAGGCTTGGTGCACGTTTCCGAGATGGACTGGACGAACAAAAACATTCACCCGACCAAAGTGACCCAGCTTGGCGATGAAGTAGAAGTCATGATTCTCGAAATCGATGAAGAGCGCCGCCGCATTTCGCTGGGCATGAAGCAATGCAAACCCAACCCATGGGAAGAGTTTGCCATGAATCACAAGAAAGGTGACCACGTCAAAGGCGCGATTAAATCAATTACGGATTTTGGCGTCTTCATCGGGTTGCCAGGCAATATTGACGGGCTGGTGCATCTTTCCGACCTTTCCTGGACGTTACCGGGTGAAACCGCGGTTCGCGATTATAAGAAGGGGCAGGAAATTGAAGCTGTGGTGCTGGCCATCGATGTTGAACGCGAACGCATCTCGCTGGGCGTCAAACAGCTCGAAGGCGATCCATTCAGCAATTTTGTCGCCATCAATGACAAAGGCAGTATTGTCGAAGGTGTCGTCAAAGAAATGGATCCCAAGGGCGCGGTCGTTACGCTGGCCGATGGTGAAGTCGAGGGCTATCTGCGGGCGTCGGAGCTGTCGCGGGATCGCGTTGAGGACATTCGCCAGCACTTGAAAGAAGGCGAAAAAATTTCCGCGATGATTATCAATATCGACCGCAAAAACCGTACCATTAATTTGTCTGTGAAACAGAAGGACAACGCGGATGAAAATGAGGCGTTAAAACGGATGAAAACGGAAAATGCCGCGGGTAATGCGGGGGTGACCAACCTTGGCGCTTTGTTAAAAGCGAAATTGGGTGGCAGCAAAGAAGAGGAATAAACTTCCGGAAAGGGCGATATGACACGATCAGAGCTGGTGGAGCGTTTGTCCGCGAAATTCCCGCAGTTGGCGCGTGATACGGAATTCGCTGTACGCGAGATTCTTGATGCAATGGTTAACGCATTGGTGCGCGGCGACCGCATTGAAATTCGGGGGTTTGGCAGTTTCTCGATCAACTATCGCCCGCCACGCGCGGGGCGCAATCCCAAAACCGGCGAAAAGGTGCACGTGCCGGCAAAGCACATTCCGCACTTTAAAGCAGGCAAGGAATTACGCCAACGGGTGGATACCGGCAAAGATCAGGAGTAAAAAATATAAAAAGAGGCGCAGAAAGCGCCTCTTTTTGCTATAAAAGCATTTTTGATGCAAAAACTTCGTGCGAGAGGAACCCTATGAACGTTATTCGCTGGATTGTTTGGGCGGCTGTTTTTTTGCTGATTCTACTGTTGGCATTCGATAATGCCGACACGGTTACGTTGAGGTTTTTTGGTTTAGCCAGCGTCCAATTGCCGTTGATTCTGGTGGTGTTCGTCGCTTTTGCGCTTGGTGTCACTTTTGGGTTGATTGCCGGAAGCTTGAATGTGGCGCGTGCGCGCCGGGAAATGAAAAAAGCGCAAAAGGAATTAAAAAAACGCGAAAAAGACAGTGAAAAAGAACGGGAACGTGCAAGTATTTTTCCGGTGGAGGAATCTGTTGGGCAAGAAGAAAGCAACCAGTCAACGGGGATCATTGCTGCCGAGCCTGTCGAAGCGGAAATCGTTGGTGAAGCAAAATCGGATAAAAATAATTAAAACGTAATTGCCTTGCGTATCACATTATTTTTCTAGGCAGATAATATGCATATCGAGCTGTGGTGGTTGCTGCTGATCCCGGTAGTATTTTTTTCGTTGGGCTGGATCGCTGCCCGTATTGACATTCGGCAATTGCTTGCCGAGGCGCGCGAGTTGCCCAAATCGTATTTTGCCGGGTTGAATTATTTGCTCAGCGACGAACCGGATCGTGCAATTGAATCGTTCATGTCGATTGCCGATAAAGACCTGAAAACGCTTGACCTGCACTTTGCGTTGGGTACATTGTTTCGTCAGCAAGGGGAATTTGGCCGCGCTATTCGCATTCACCAATCGCTTTTGGAGCGACCTGCGCTGAATGAAGCGCAGCGCGAGTACGCCAAATTTGAGCTGGCGCAGGATTTTCATCGTGCCGGTTTACTTGATCGTGCCGAAACCTTGTTTCTTGAACTGGGCGGAACGCCGTTCGAGCATCAGGCGTTGAGCGCCCTCTTGGAAATATACGAGACCGAGAAGAATTGGCCGGAGGCAATCCATGTCACACGGCGAATGGAAACCGTCGCACGAACGCCGCACTTTAAAGAAATAGCTCATTATTATTGCGAAATTGCCGAAAGCGCTTTGGTGCATCGTAAGCTGGATGACGCCGAAGAGGCATTGGGGCAGGCCTTTGCCGAATACCGCGCTTGCGTGCGCGCCTTTTTGCTGAAAGGCGATATTGCCTTGGCGCGACAGAAACCGGATGAGGCATTGGCGGCGTGGGAGGAGATTGCCGCGCATCAGCCGGCGGCAGTAGGTCTGGCAGCCGACCGGATAATGCGTACTTGTCGCGATAGCGGCGATATTTCCCGTATCGAATACGGTATCCGCTTATTGACGCGTTGGCAGGCGGAGTATCCGTCGCCCGATGTTTTCAATGCATTGTTTGTTTTGAGCAAAATACATAGCCCGGACGAAGCTATCGTGCGTCTTGTCAAGGACGAGGCAGATAAACGGCCGACACTGGTGAATCTGGAACATCTTATGGAAACGCAGATTGCCGTGGGCGACGATAAAGAGATGCAACAAAACCTGACGCGCATGAAAGAAATCATTGCGCCTTATTTGCGCAAAGTCGGTTTTTATCGTTGCGGTCATTGCGGTTTTCGTGCGCGCCAGTATTACTGGCGTTGCCCTGGATGCCAGAAGTGGGAAACCATGAGTACGCGGCGCAGCGACATGCCTGACGGTTTTCAATAACAGGGAAAATGTTTATGAAAATAACGGTAGTGGGTTCAGGGTATGTTGGCCTGGTGACAGGCGCTTGTTTTGCCGAAGCGGGCAATGAAGTGCTGTGCTTCGATATTGACGAAAAAAAGATCGATATCCTGAATAATGGCGGCGTTCCGATTCACGAGCCGGGGTTGCAGGAAATGATCGCGCGTAATGTCGGCGCCGGGCGCTTGCATTTCTCCACCGATATTGATCATGCTGTTGATTTTGGTTTACTGCAGTTTATTGCCGTAGGCACGCCGCCGGATGAGGACGGTTCGGCAGACATGCGCTATGTGCTGAATGCTGCGCGTAATATCGGTCAGCGCATGACCGGCCGAAAAATTATCGTGGATAAATCTACCGTGCCGGTAGGAACGGCGGATCGTGTTCGTGATGAAATTTCCAAAGCGCTGCAAGAACGCCACGCCAATATCGCATTTTCCGTGGCGTCCAACCCCGAGTTCTTAAAAGAAGGGGCGGCAATAGACGATTTCATGAAGCCGGATCGTATCATTATCGGTACGGATGATGAATTCACTATTCGTACCATGCGCGAACTTTATGCGCCGTTTCAGCGCAACCATGAGCGCTTACTGATTATGGATGTGCGTTCGGCGGAGTTTTCCAAGTATGCGGCGAATGCGATGCTGGCAACGCGGATTTCGTTTATGAACGAACTGGCCAATCTTGCCGAAAAACTCAATGTCGATATTGAAATGGTGCGTCGCGGTATTGGCGCCGATCCGCGCATTGGTTATCATTTTCTTTACGCTGGCGTCGGTTACGGTGGCAGTTGCTTTCCCAAAGATGTCAAGGCGTTGCTGCGTACCGCTGATCGGCACGGCGTGCCGCTGGCTGTTTTATCGGCAGTGGAGCGCGCCAATGAGCGGCAAAAACATGCGCTGGTGGAGAAAGTATGCCGACAATTGGGCGATGATTTAACCGGAAGAAAAATTGCATTGTGGGGCTTGGCGTTCAAGCCAAATACCGACGATATGCGCGAAGCGCCATCGCGGATTATTGTGCGGGAATTGCTGCAGCGTGGTGCGCAAGTTGCCGCTTATGACCCGGTAGCGATGGATGAGGCGCATCGGGTTTTTGAAACGGCAAAGCTTCATATTGAATACGCGGCAACCCCCATGGGCGCATTGCATGGCGCAGATGCTCTGCTTCTGGTGACCGAGTGGAAAGCATTCAGTTCGCCCGATTTCGCTTTAGTCAAGGGCGCATTGAGAACGCCGCTCGTTTTTGACGGGCGCAATATTTACGATCCGCAGAGTGTGCGTGCCGCCGGACTGACGTATTTCGGTATCGGGCGCGGTTGATTGTTGAAGCGGGAGTGGATCATGAAAAAAAATACGCGGCAATTGGACTTTTCGAAACTGGATTTTTCAAAAACCCATATATTGGTCGTCGGCGATGTCATGCTCGATCGTTATTGGTTTGGTGAGGTGGATCGTATATCGCCGGAGGCACCGGTGCCGGTTGTACGTATTGCTCGCGAAGAGTCGCGTCCGGGCGGTGCCGCCAATGTGGCGCGCAATGCGGCATCGTTGGGCAGCCATGTTTCGCTGTTGTCTGTAATTGGTGACGACGAAGCCGGGCGCAAACTCGAAGGACTACTGGTTGATAACAATATTGACACATGTTTCCAACGTGACGCGCAACTTCCGACCACAGTAAAATTACGTGTGATAGGAAGGCAGCAGCAGCTTTTACGCATTGATTTTGAAACATTGCCTTCGCAGGAAGCGCTTTCCGGGAAGTTGACGGATTTCAAACGGCAAATCGGGAAAACCGACATTGTGATTCTTTCCGATTATGGCAAAGGCGGATTAAGCCATATTGGCGTGATGATTGAAGAGGCGCATAAACACCATAAACGAGTGATCGTTGACCCCAAAGGCAGTGACTGGGAAAAGTATCGGGGTGCGTTTATGTTGACGCCGAATCGCGGTGAATTGCAGCACGTTGTTGGTGCCTGGCGCGATGAAGACGATTTGCGGCATCGCGTTGAAAATCTGCAAGAGGCGTTGCAACTGGAAGCGTTGTTGCTGACCCGCTCCGAGGAAGGGATGAGTCTTTTTGCCGATCACCAAGTACAGCATATTCCGACCATGGCGCGCGAAGTGTACGATGTTTCCGGCGCCGGTGATACTGTCGTGGCGACATTGGGCGCCGTACTCGGTGCTGGTGCGTCGCTTATCGATGCGGTACATCTTGCCAATCGTGCCGCGGGTATTGTGGTGGGTAAATTCGGAACCGCAGTCGTCGTTCCCGAAGAATTGTTCGCGACAGAGTAAATGCGGCGAGGGTTTTGTTTTTTACGACGCCAAATAGTGCAAAGGCATAATTTTGTCGTGGAGACCACGGTTAAAAAAAGAAATCACGGGCGCTGAAACATCGCCATTGCCGTAATGCGCTTGGTTGGTTACGATACCCTATCCTTATTTCGGGTACGCCCGGATCATGTGAATTTTTACTTTCAGCGGTGCGGCCATCACGATGCTGTGGCCGGATGAGCTGATTTTATTGGAGAAAGTGCCGTCATGAAAGAGTTTGAACGGATTAAGCGTTTGCCCCCTTATGTATTCAGTATCACTGACCAGCTGAAGATGACTGCGCGACGGCGCGGTGAAGACATTATCGATTTCGGCATGGGCAATCCCGACGGCGCAACACCGAAACACATTGTTGATAAGTTGATAGAAACGGTGCAAAAGTCGCATACGCATGGGTATTCGGTGTCGCGCGGTATTCCGCGTCTGCGTAAAGCTATTTGCGACTGGTATCGGCGCCGTTTTGATGTTGACCTTGATCCGGAGAGTGAAGCGATCGTGACGATCGGCTCAAAAGAGGGTATTGCCCATCTGGCGTTGGCGACGATGGGGCGCGGCGATACGATTTTGGTTCCTAATCCGAGTTATCCGATCCATATTTACGGGCCGGTTATTGCCGATGCCAATATCGCCCATATTCCCAATGCGCATGGATCGGATTTCTTTGAAGAGCTGGAGCGGACGATTAAAAACAGTTTTCCGAAACCGAAGATGCTGATCATCAACTATCCGGCCAACCCGACCGGTGAGTGTGTTGAATTGCCGTTTTTTGAGAAAGTGGTGGCATTGGCGCGTGAATACGGAATCTATGTGATACACGATCTGGCGTACGCCGATATTGTTTTTGACGGCTGGAAAGCGCCGTCGATTATGCAGGTGCCGGGCGCGCGCGATGTGGCGGTAGAGTTTTTTACCATGTCGAAAAGCTATAACATGGCGGGGTGGCGTGTCGGTTTTATGGTTGGCAATAAAGCGCTGGTGCATGCATTAACCCGCATCAAAGGCTATAACGATTACGGAACGTTTACGCCGATTCAAGTGGCGGCTATTGCCGCACTTGATGGTCCCGATGATTGTGTACGCGANNCGTCGCAATGTGATGGTGAAAGGTTTGCACGAGTTGGGCTGGATGGTGGATATTCCGAAAGCGGGTATGTATATCTGGGCCAAGCTGCCGGAACCATACGCCAAATTCGGATCGCTTGAATTCGCCAAAAAATTATTGGCACAGGCTAAAGTGTCGGTTTCGCCAGGTATTGGCTTTGGCGAGTACGGCGATGACCATGTACGTTTTGCGTTGATTGAGAACGAAGCGCGTTCGCGGCAAGCGCTTCGGGGCATCAAGCAAATGTTTCGTGAAGACGAGTTGATGTGAGAAAAGCAGTGAAAGGAAAGCAGCGATGAATCCGCTGAATGTAGGATTATTGGGTTTTGGCACAGTCGGCAGTGGTGTATGGAAGGTGTTGAATCGTAATCAAAACGAAATCAGCCGCCGTGCCGGACGGGAAATCAGAATTACGCATGTCGCGGCACGCGCCGAAGACGGTTCGTTTGCGCGTGCGCAAGAGCAATGTCGAAGCGCCGTGATTGTTGACGATGCGATGAAAATCGTGCGCGACCCGCAAATCCGGATTGTTTGTGAACTGATCGGCGGCACGACCATTGCCCGGACGTTGGTTCTGGAAGCGATCGCGCAAGGGAAACACGTAGTTACTGCCAATAAGGCGTTATTGGCGATACACGGTACCGAAATTTTTGCGGCGGCGCATGAAAAAGGTGTGATGGTGGCTTTTGAGGCGGCTGTTGCCGGAGGAATTCCGATCATCAAGGCACTGCGCGAAGGATTAACCGCCAACCGTATCGAATGGATCGCCGGTATTATCAACGGTACATCAAACTTTATTTTATCGACCATGCGCGAAACCGGCGCGTCGTTTGCCGATGTTTTGCGCGAGGCGCAAGCACGGGGTTACGCCGAAGCTGATCCGACGTTTGATATTGAAGGTATTGATGCGGCGCATAAGCTGACGATTATGGCTGCTATTGCTTTTGGCATTCCAATGCAGTTTGATAAAGCGTTTGCCGAAGGTATTGCCAAATTATCAAGCGATGACATTCGTTATGCAGAAGAGCTTGGTTATCGCATCAAGCTTCTTGGTATGACACGCCATGTTGCCGGTAAAGGCATTGAATTGCGCGTACATCCGACATTGATTCCGGCAAAATCGCTTATGGCCAATGTTGAAGGTGCGATGAATGCGGTATTGGTCAAAGGCGATGCGGTCGGGCCAACATTATATTATGGTGCCGGCGCGGGTTCGGAACCGACGGCGAGTTCGGTTATTGCCGATTTGGTCGATGTGACACGTATGCATACGACCGATCCGGAAAATCGTGTGCCGCATCTTGCTTTTCAGGCGGATAAACTCAGCGATACGCCAGTGGTACCGATGGCGGAAATACAAAGCGGTTACTATTTACGGTTGCGTGTGCTTGATCGCCCCGGGGTTCTCGCGGAAATCACCCATATTCTTGCTGATCAGAAGATATCCATCGAAGCTTTTTTACAAAAAGAAGCCGCATCAGGTGAAACAGAAGTCAATATCATTATCTTGACACACCGTGCCATTGAAAAAAATATTTATCAAGCGTTGGCAAAAATTGAGGCATTGGAAACGGTAAAAGGAAAGGTTACCCTGTTGAGGATGGAGGACTTGCAATAATGCGTTATATCTCGACACGAGGAAAACAGGGCGCAGAAGGCAAATCATTTTGCTCAATATTGCTTGAGGGGCTTTCCGATGATGGTGGGCTTTTTGTTCCCGCACATTATCCGAAAATTACCCAAGAAGAACTTGATGAATGGCGCTTTCTCGATTATCCGGCATTGTGCCTTGAAATAGCGACGCGTTTTATCGGCAATGATATCAAACGCGACGAATTAAAAATTCTGATCGATCGCACGTACTCTGAGCGATTATTCGGTTCGCGCGATATCACGCCGCTGCACCAAATGGAGCCTGGTTTTTTTCTGCTGCGGGTCGCCAACGGACCGACACTGGCGTTTAAAGATATTGCAATGCAGCTTCTCGGTAATTTGTTCGAGTTTGTGCTGGAGCATGAAAGTCGTACGATGAATATTCTTGGGGCGACCTCGGGAGATACCGGGTCGTCTGCGGAATATGCCATGCGCGGTAAACAGCGGATCAATGTTTTTATGTTGTCGCCGTATCGGCGTATGAGTCCTTTTCAACAGGCGCAAATGTATTCTCTTGCCGAATCGAATATTTATAATTTGGCGATTCAGGGAACGTTTGACAGTTGCCAGGATATTGTAAAAGCAATCAACAAAGATCATCATTTCAAAACGCAATACCATCTTGGCGCAGTTAATTCCATTAACTGGGCGCGGATTATGGCGCAGATGGTCTATTATTTTAAAGGCTATTTCGCGGCGACTCAAAATAATCACGAGATGGTCGATTTTTCCGTACCGTCCGGTAATTTCGGCAATATCCTTGCCGGCTATATTGCAAAGTGTATCGGCCTGCCGATACGGCGCCTGATTCTGGCGACAAACGAAAACGATGTCCTCGACGAATTTTTCAGAACAGGGCATTATTGCCCACGCTCTGTCGAGAAAACGTATTCGACTTCAAGCCCGTCAATGGATATCTCGAAAGCCTCAAATTTTGAGCGTTTTATTTTTGAATGCGCTGATCGTGATTCGGAAGTTGTGCATGGCCTTTGNNTGGCAGACGCTGTCGGAAAAAGGCGGATTTAATTTAACGGATGCGCGTTACGCCAAAGTGTGGGCGAATGTTCAGCGTTCCGGATTTGTCTCCGGGCGCAGTACCCATGTGGACAGGCTAAAGACGATACGTGATATGTTCGAGCGCTATAAAGAAGTTGTCGACCCGCATACTGCAGACGGCATCAAAGTTGGTTTGCTTTACCGTGATACCCGGGTACCGCTGATTTGTATTGAAACGGCGCTTCCCGCCAAATTCGCGCAAATTATTGAAGAGGCGTTGGGCGTGCCGCCGCCGAGGTCGCCTGCGTATGAAGGACTGGAGTCATTGCCGCAGCACTTCACTCTTTTGCCCGCAGCTCCTGAAGAGGTAAAGCTGTCCATCAAAAGCAGTATCGATTTAAACGGGCAGCAATAACCTGAATGTTTTTTCGGGAATAGGTTAAGCAGTACAGGAGCCTGTTTTAAAAAATATTTACTGTTGATTGGGGCGCTGGTGCCGCCGTAGTTGGCGTTGTCTCTGGTTGGCAAAATCGGATTTTCAAGAAAAAAAGCGTGAAGATAAAACGACGATAAAAGTACTGCGCATACCTTGAATGTTTGCAGAGTTGTATTTGACGGGCGACGTACTATCGAATATAATCCGATCCTTCAGACGCGGGGTGGAGCAGTCTGGCAGCTCGTCGGGCTCATAACCNNGTTCAAATCCTGTCCCCGCAACCAGATACCTAAAAGGGCTGCGCTTGGCGCAGCCCTTTTTTCGCATAAAGCCTATATTTTTTTGGGAAACTGGTCGGCGTTTCAATGTTATTTACTGCCGGCCTTGACTTTGTCCGAAACCGAAATATCGGATCTCAATTTCTCCACTGTTTTTTCACCGAAACCACGTACTTTGGCGAGATCGTCAACGGTCTGGAACGGGCCGTTTTTCGTGCGGTAATCAATAATGGCTTCAGCCTTTTCCGGGCCGATGCCCGATT
>DBDN01000053.1:19348-19520 GCA_002293615.1 Betaproteobacteria bacterium UBA931
GGGTAATTTAGTGTGTTTGACTTAGCGCAGAAAAACATGAGGGTTTTTCTGCCTCCCATACTTATTAAATATATTAATAATAAGAAAACAAAGTTTATTTCAATAAAACATGCCAGTCAACAATGCTTAAAATATTGTTTTTTATTTGCATTATATATTTATATCATCTCAT
>DBDN01000016.1 GCA_002293615.1 Betaproteobacteria bacterium UBA931
GTAATGCGTACCCGTTCCTCGCCTTCTTCAATCTCGATTTCGGCAATGCCGGATGTTTCGACCAATTCGATCAGGGTTTTGAGTTTGCGTAAATCCATGATAATCAACGATTCTGCAAATAATCCAGCGCGCGCAGCAGCGCAAATTCATAGCCCTGGCTGCCAAAGCCATAAATGCCGCCCAATGCTTTGTCGGACAACATCGAATGGTGGCGAAAAGGCTCGCGCGCGTAAATATTGGATAAATGAACTTCGATAAAAGGAAGCGCCACCGATAGCAACGCGTCGCGCAATGCAACGCTCGTATGGGTAAACGCGCCGGGGTTAATGATGAAAAATTGAACCTGATGATCGGGCGCCGCATGAATACGGTCAATCAACACGCCTTCGTGGTTGCTTTGAAACGATTCGCAGCGCGCCCCGCGCGACTCTGCCAACCGACCTAACGCGCTGTCGATATCGGCCAGCGTCAGGCGACCATAAACTTCCGGTTCGCGTGAACCCAGCATATTGAGATTGGGTCCATGCAAAATCCAGAGCAAAGGACGCGGCGGCGGAGAAGAAATGATCGTGGGCATAAGTTTTGTTGGTTCTTTCCCTGAACTTCGCTTATCTTTGCTCAAAAAAGATAATTTTTTCTAACGCTTGTTGTAAACAATGGGTAATAACCATAAATAGCATCGCTATCGTAACAAAAAAATTACAAAAAGCCACAGCCGCTATTTAGCGGCAAAATGTAGGAAAAAGCAAGCATTATTTTTTATTTTTCCACCAAGATTTTTTCTTATTTTTCGGCTTTTCCATTGAAAGTTCGCCATAATCATGGCAAAAGCCGCTATTTTTCTTTGTTTGTGGGCGCCCGCAAAAGCTCGATAAATGTCGACATATGCAGTTCGGCCGTCTCCGGCAAAACTCCATGCCATATACGAAAGCTCTCGGCCGCTTGCTCGATTAACATACCAAGGCCATCGCAAGCATGGCGCATACCTTGTGTTCTTGCCCAAGCCACAAACGGCGTTTCCGCCGATGAATACACCATGTCATAAAAAAACGTGTTGTCGGAAACGGCGGGAATTTGCCAAGGTATACCGCCTTGATCGATAGCGCGTACACCGATTCCATTAACGATAAGATCAAACGGCTCTCGTAAAAGTAGTTGTGGCAAAGAAAGAATCGTTATCTTTTCACCGCTGTCGGGAAAACGCCGCTTTAAAGCCAATGCTTTATCCTCGGTGCGGTTGCATAAACAAATTTCGGTGGGCTTTTGCGCCAAAAGTTCGCCGAGAATACCGGCAACCGCGCCGCCCGCGCCAAAAATCAAAATACGGGCTTTTTCGGCAGATCGCCCCCATTGCCGATAAAGATCGCGAATAAAACCAATGCCGTCGGTATTGTCCGCCCGCCAGCCGCCGGAAAGCGGCGTCAATGTATTGGCGGCACCTGCCTGAAAAGCATTTTCAGCAGCACATGCAGAAAACGATAAGGCAAAACTTTTGAATGGCGCGGTCACATTGAGCCCCTTACCGCCTTCGGCAAAAAACTGCATTACTTTTTCACGAAAGAGCGTGCCATCGTCGGAAAGCGGTGCTTTTAAGCGTTCATAGGCAAGCGCAATACCGGTTTGCCGAGAAAACATTTCGTGAATCAACGGAGAAAGTGAATGTGCAATCGGATTGCCGATGACGGCGTAGCGCAAAGGATTCATGCAACCCATCAATTTTTCCGGATTTTTTCCGCTTCTTTTTCACGCAAACGCTGTTCTTCGATGACTTTGAGTTCACGCCAGCGTTTTTTGTCCGCTTCATATTTTTCGATAACCTTTTGCCGCTCACCGTAATAACGAGTCATGGTATTGCGACGACTTTCCATATCGGCATGGAGTTTTTTCAGTTCGCCTTCGGGGATCGTCTGCCCGGCCTCCTGGCGCTGCAACAATTTCTCTTGTCGAGCCTCCAGCTGTTCAATAACCGCTGCCGCCGATTCGATTTGCCCGTCAAGTACGTGAACCGCCCGGTCACGCGCCAAATCGATGTCATTTTCGGTGAGGTAAGAAAGCGTCAACGCCCGATCGCGGTTTTCGTATACGGTCGGTTTTTCTTCACCGTCTTCTTTTTTCTTGTTCTCTTCTTCAAGTCGGCGCAGGTATTGCTTTTCGGATTCTATGTGCTTGACCGTGCGCCCCTGACGATCCAGCACCGTTTTTTCGCTTTTTTGCGCCTCCATCGGCATTTTATCGGAATAATATACGGTGCCGTTTTCATCCGTCCATTTATACATGGCTGCCGACACTACGCCGACAGCCAGCCCGCCAGCTGCCGTCAGAAGAAAAAACATTAAGAGTCGAACCACGCTTGTCATAGAAAAAAGAGAATAGGCGTAAGGTGTAAATCAGCAGATACCATGCCAGTATTGGCTGTCATTGTCTCACATTGAGCCCGCCAATAAAAAACTCCTGATGGAGTTACATCATAAGAAATGATAATCTTGCGCGCTTTACTGGGGATTATTATGCGCGTAATCACATTCAACGCCAACGGAATTCGCTCTGCCGAACGCAAAGGCCTTTCCGGCTGGCTGGCGCGGGCGCCGTGGGATGTGTTATGCATTCAGGAAATAAAAGCGCAGCTTCAGGATATTCCCGGCACCATATCCGCCGAAACGCTTGGTGCTCGACAAGCAGCTTTTGTGCCCGCGCAAAAAAAAGGGTACAGCGGCGTTGCGCTTTATGCCGCCGAGCCGTTTACTGCCCGGCTCGGCTTGGGTGACCCTCTTTTTGACGCGGAAGGCCGATACGTACGCGCAGATTTTGGCAATCTTTCTGTCATCAGCGTTTATTTCCCGTCCGGCACCAGCGGCGATGTGCGGCAGGCTGTCAAATATCAATTTCTTAATACGTTTCTGGCACATCTGAAAAATGTGCTTGCGGAAAAAAAACATGTCATCGTATGCGGCGATGTCAATATTGCCCACAAAGAGATTGATTTAAAAAACTGGAAAAGCAACCAGAAAAATTCCGGCTTTTTGCCCGAGGAGCGCGCTTGGCTCGACACCATGCTGGCCGAAACCGGATTGGTTGACGTTTTCCGCTCCCTTGATGGCCGCGCCGAACAATACACCTGGTGGTCAAACCGCGGGCAGGCATGGGCAAAGAATGTCGGGTGGCGACTTGATTATCAATTTGCCACGCCTGAAATTGCCCGATGCGCCAAGGCGGCATCCATTTACAAAAACGAGCGTTTCTCCGATCACGCGCCGCTGGTGATCGATTACGATTTCACACTCAAGGCCAGCACGTGATTCGTCTTGATCGTCTGACATTAATGCGCGGCGCGCGGGTATTGCTTGACGATGCCTCGCTGACGATTCATGACCGCCAGCGTGTCGGTTTTATCGGCGCCAACGGCAGCGGAAAATCGAGCCTGTTTGCGCTGTTGCGCGGCGAGCTGTTCGCCGAGAAAGGCGATGTTTTCTTTCCGGCAAATACCGTGTTGGCGCATGTGGCGCAAGAAACGCCATCGGGCACGATGCCTGCGCTTGATTATGTGATCGATGGCGATACCGAGCTGCGCGAAATAGAAACCGCAATAACACGATTGCAGCAAAACACGCAACACAGCGAAGCGGACGGGCAAGCGCTCGCCGAATGGCATCATCGCTTCGAGGCAATTGGCGGTTACGGCGCCCAAGCGCGCGCAACTGAGCTAATGGCGGGCTTGGGTTTTGCGCACGACGAACAAAAAAATCCCATTGATGCCTTTTCCGGCGGCTGGCGAATGCGTCTGAATTTGGCGCGGGCGTTGATGAGCCGCAGCGATGTTTTGCTGCTCGACGAACCAACCAACCACCTCGATCTCGATGCAGTGATGTGGCTTGAAGAATGGTTGCGCCGTTATCCGGGCATGTTGCTGCTGATCACCCATGATCGTGATTTTCTCGACAACGTCGTAAACATCATCGTGCATTTTGATCATTGCCAACTAAAAACGTACAACGGCAATTACGCGCAATTCGAGCAGGAACGCGCCGCCGCACTGGCCGTACAACAAGCCACGTATGAAAAACAACAGCGGACGGTAGATCACCTGCAAAGTTTTATCGACCGTTTTCGCGCCAAGGCAACCAAGGCAAAACAAGCGCAAAGCCGAATAAAACAACTGGAAAAAATGACGCGTATTTCCGCCGCGCATGTGGACAGCCCATTTTCGTTTTCCTTCGCGGCAAGCGACGCGCATACACGGCAACTGTTACGGCTGGAACAGGCAACTCTTGGTTATCGCGAAAACGAAACACATAAAATCATACTTGACCATGTTGAATGCCCGGTGCTTTCCGACGCCCGCATTGGTTTACTCGGTGTAAACGGCGCCGGGAAATCGACGTTGATCAAATCGCTGACCGGGCAATTGCCGCTCATCGGCGGCAAGCGGCACAGCGCTCGCGATTTACGTATCGGCTATTTTGCGCAACATCAGCTCGATACCCTCAACCCTGAGTTTTCCGCGCTCGATCATGTGCAGCGCCTTGACCCGGAGGCGCGCGAGCAAGCGCTGCGTAATTATCTCGGCGGATTTGCTTTTCACGGCGACCAGGCAACACAACCGGTCGCGACATTTTCCGGCGGCGAGCGAGCGCGTTTGGCGCTGGCTTTGATCGTTTATCAAAAACCGCAGTTGTTGATCCTCGACGAGCCAACCAATCATCTCGATATCGAAATGCGCGAAGCGCTGACCGAAGCTTTACAGGCATTCAATGGCGCGCTGATCGTCGTCGCCCACGATCGTTATTTATTGTCGGCAACCGTCGATTCTTTCTGGCTGATTGAGCACGGAAATGTCGCGCCGTTTGATGGCGACCTGGACGATTATCGGCAATACAGCCTGCTTCGCTCCCGCGTTCATCATGACAATAAAAAAAGCCAAAACGCGAAACCCGATGTCCTTCGCAAAACGCAAAAACAACAAGATGCCGAACTGCGCCGTCGACGCGCGCCCCTGCTGAAAAAACAAAAAAATATTGAAGAAACACTGGCGGCATTATCGGCAGAAAAAACCGCGCTGGAAAACTGGCTGGCATCGGCCGACGCCTATCAGGAGCAAAAAAAAGCGCAACTCGCTGAAGCGCTGACTCGCCAGCGTGCTGTTACGCAACAAATCCTGTCGCTGGAACAGGAGTGGCTTTCCCTGGAAGAAACGCTGGCCCACCGCCAGAATATCGAAGACAACGCACCGAAGCCGTTGTAAAAATAGCCTGTGTCGACGCATGACTTCGCTTTCGACTTTACATTGAAAATTTATGTTTCACCGTTCGGTCGGGTTATCTTTTTAAGGATGCCCAAGCATCTGCGCTTTCGGGATTAATTGCCGATATACCTGATCTGGAACCGGCGTTTGCCAGTGGCCCGTCGCATACGCGCCAATGATAATGCCGCCGACAATCAATGCAAGCATCGCCGCCACCATCGCGCCGGACAGCTTGCGCCGCCGCCAGCGTTGCACGATTTGTGCTGTGTCCCCGTTTGCTGCGACAATTTTTTTCGGAGGCAGCGCCAATTGCAACGCATCCTGCGCCGGGCACGACGTCACGCATGACATGCATGCCGTACATTCCGCAGAGCGAATTTGTCTGTTGACATCCACCGGCAACCGCGCCGGGCATGCTTTTGCGCACTTGCCGCAATCAATGCAGGCATCCGGATCACGGCGGATTTTGGTCGGCGACAGCAAAGAAAGCAAACCCAATAACGCGCCATACGGGCAAAGATAACGGCACCAAAAATTAGGGATCACCACACTTAACAGCATAAGCACCGCTATCGTGATTAACGCGGTGATGCCGATAAAACGAAAAAAATTCAACATCTTGACATCGGCGATCAGCCCATAAGGCGTCATCATGAACGCCTCAATTCCCGCGGCAGGCATGGCCATCACCACATATAAAAAAGCGGCCATCAACAAATATTTCAGGCTGCGCAGCGGAATATCCAACCAGCGCGGCGGATAAAGGCTTCTTTTGAAAACGCGTTTGCCCGTGCGCCACAACGCTTCTGACAAAGTGCCGACCGGGCAAAGCCATGAACAAAATGATTTTTTCAATAACAACGCTGTGAGCAAAAAAGCGGCCAGCAACAACATCGCCGGCGCATGAACTTCCGGCATCACACCGGTTGTCAGCGCGTATTTCAAATTCATCAGGCCGGCAATGGGCAACCAACCCTCAACGCCTTCCGGACGAATGGGTGGCGCGCCCGCCGCATTTGTTTCGAAATGGCGTACCCAAAAATAAAACGCCGTTGCGATATAAGCATTGATCAACACAAAAATGATTTGCACGGCGCGCCGCCAGGTTGTCGCATTGCGAAAGTCGTGCCACGGTAGCGTACCGTGTATCACCCCTGTTCGGCGGATCAATACTTTTTTATGACGCATCGCGATTTCATCCAGCAATGCGTCTTCACGATCCTTCGTGTCTGTGCCTACTTCTGGTTCAGATGTCATTTTCTGTTTTTTCGCCTCGTCACCGTGCGCAAGTGTTGCTTCGATCATTTAATCTACCATTACAATACATATTTGTAAACGCGACGAAGCTCCGCACTTTAACGCTTGCGTTTGCGTCAATAACGACGCGTTGTTAGTCCTCGGCGCGCCTATCTTCTGGTCATTGTCGGCTTAGAGTAAAATGTATTCCTTCTTTTTCTGTGTTGTTTATCATGCCCGACCCAAACGTTGCCGCCCAAACCGGAACACCGCGTATTCGCGAGATTCCATACAACTACACGTCGTTTTCCGACCGCGAGATCGTTATTCGCCTGTTAGGCGCTCCCGCATGGCAACTGCTTGAACAACTGCGCGAAGAACGGCAAACCGGCCGCTCAGCACGAATGCTGTTTGAAGTGCTTGGTGATATTTGGGTGGTTATGCGCAATCCCTATTTGCAGGACGATCTTCTCGAAAATCCCAAACGGCACGCCGCGTTGGTCGAGGCAATGCGCCATCGCCTGCACGATATCGAAAAACGCCGCATTGCCAACCGCGACGACGACCCGGATCGCGCCGAGCGTGTCGCACAATTGGTGGCGGCGGCGCGCAATGCCGTCGGCCAGTTTGAGGGGTGGTTTCCGAAAACGCGGGATATGCGCCAACGGGCATCGCATGAATTATCGAAACACACGCATAAAGACAACATTGCTTTTGACGGCTTCGCCCGTGCGGCGCATGTTACCGATGCGACGGACTGGCGCGTCGAATACCCGTTTGTGGTGCTCTATCCGGACAATGAAAGCGAAGTTCGTCATCTGGTGGACACCTGCATCAAACTCGGCTTAACGATCATCCCGCGCGGAGGCGGTACGGGCTACACCGGCAGCGGTATTCCGCTGACCACAAACGCCGCGGTAATCAATCTGGAAAAACTCGACTGGATTGCGCCGGTAGAAGAAATCGTTTTATCCGGACGCCAAGAAAAAACAGCCACTTTACCGCTTGGCGCCGGCGCCGTGACGCGCCATGTCATCAACACAGCGGCAACGGCAGGGCTGGTCTTTGCCGTTGACCCGACTTCGGCAGACGCTTCCTGCATTGGCGGCAACATCGCAATGAATGCCGGCGGCAAAAAAGCCGTGCTGTGGGGTACGACCATCGATAACCTGATATCGTGGCGCATGGTAACGCCTTCCGCAGAATGGCTGGAAGTCACACGTATCGATCACCATCTTGGCAAAATTCACGAAGTCGACGAAGCAACGTTTGAACTGAAATATTTTCACGCCGACGGCAAGACGGTGGTGCGTACGGAAATGCTTAAAATCCCGGGCAATGCTTTCCGTAAAAAAGGGCTGGGCAAAGACGTCACCAACAAACACCTGCACGGACTGCCCGGCATCCAGAAAGAGGGGTGCGACGGCATTATTACTTCTGCGCGCTTTGTGCTGCACAAAATGCCGCCGGTGACACGCACGCTGTGTTTTGAGTTTTTCGGTTTGGCGCAGCACGCAACGCCCGCCATCGTTGAAATCAAACGCTACCTCGACGCCGCGCCGCAAGGCGTGCGGCTTGCCGGTCTCGAACACATGGATATGCGTTATGTGAAAGCGGTGCGATACGCGACCAAAGCCGCGCACCGCGGACGTCCGAATATGGTGATTCTCGGCGATATCGTCGGCGATAACGAAAAAGCCGTCGATCAGGTTGCCGAAGAAGTGGTGCGCATCGCCAAGGCGCGCGACGGCGAGGCATTCATTGCCAAAACCGAAGAGGAACGACACCGCTTCTGGGCGGAGCGTTCGCGTACCGCCGCCATCGCCCATCACACCAATGCGTTCAAGCTCAACGAAGACGTGGTTATCCCGCTGGAAAAACTGGGCGATTATACCGACGGTGTCGAACGCATCAACATCGAATATTCGCTGGAAAACAAGCTGCATATCTGCGACGCGCTATTGCAACTGTTCGACGACCCGGCGCTGCCCGCCATATTCAACCAGCGGCCGGATTTGCGGCCAACGCCCGAACTTTTGCAGGAAAAGCTCCATGAAGCGCAAGCGCTGGTACAGAAAGTGCGTGATCGTTGGCGGGACCTGGAAAACCGGCTCGACGAAACGTTCCCGTCTTTGCAAAACCAGACCGAAATCGTATCGTGGAAAAAAGAACTGCGCGAACCGCTTGAGGATATTTTCGCCGGGTTGGCCTTGGCGCCGATGGTCGAGCGCTGCAAAGAAGTGCAAGAGCAGGTCTTGCGCAGCCGCGTTTTTGTCGCATTGCATATGCACGCCGGCGACGGCAACGTACACACCAATATCCCGGTTAACTCCGACGATTACGGCATGTTGCAACGCGCCAATATTGCCGTTGAGCGCATTATCCACCTTGCCAAAAACCTTGGCGGCGTAATTTCCGGGGAACACGGCATCGGTATTACCAAATTCGAATTTGCCGGTGACGAAGAATTAAAACCGTTTGCCGAATACAAAGCAAGGATCGACCCCAACAACCATTTCAATGCCGGAAAGCTATTACGAAACCCGACGCTTCCCGCCGATTTAACGCACGCCTATACACCGAGCTTTTCGTTGATTGGCCACGAAAGTCTGATTCTTGAAAAAAGCGATATCGGAAAAATTGCGCATGCCATAAAAAATTGTTTGCGCTGCGGCAAGTGCAAGCCCGTGTGTTCCACGCATGTACCGCGCGCGAACCTTCTGTATTCGCCGCGCAATAAAATCCTGGCGACGTCGTTATTGGTTGAAGCCTTTCTCTACGAAGAGCAAACGAGACGCGGCGTTTCGTTGCGGCAGTTCGACGAAGTTTACGATGTCGCTTACCACTGCACGGTATGTCACAAATGTTTCCCGCCGTGTCCGGTCGATATCGATTTTGGCGACGTTTCGATTGCCATGCGTAACTTCCTGCGCAAAGAAAAGAAAAAGCCGTTTAATCCGGGCGCGGCATTGGGCATCATGTTCCTCAATTTGAAAAAACCCCTGGCGATCCGCGCGTTCAAGCATCTCGTGATCGACATTGGCTATCGCGCGCAACGCACGGCATACGCGCTGGCTCGGCGTGCCCATTTGACCCGGAAGCAAACCGAACATCCGCCCGCTACGGTCGGCATGCCCTCCATCCGGGAGGAAATCATTCACTTTATCAATAAGCCGCTGCCCGGCAATGTGCCGTTACGCACATCGCGGGCGCTCCTTGATATCGAGGACGATAAAGTCATTCCGATTCTGCGCGACCCGAACAAAACGACAACCGATTCCGAAGCAGTATTCTATTTTCCCGGCTGCGGCTCCGAGCGTTTGTTCTCGCAAACCGCGCTGGCCACGCAAGCGATGCTGTTTGACCTCGGCGTGCAATGCGTACTGCCGCCCGGTTACCTGTGTTGCGGCTACCCGCAAATCATCGTCGGCAGCGAAGATGTCGGTGAGGCCATGATCGTGCGCAATCGTGTCTTGTTCCACCGCATGGCCAACACATTGAATTACCTCGATATCAAAACCGTGCTGGTATCGTGCGGCACCTGCCTGCACGAATTGTTGCGCTATAAATTTGATGAAATTTTCCCGGGCTGCCGCATTCTCGACATTCATGAATATCTGATGGAAAAAGGCGTCAAACTCGACCATGCAAACAATACGCGCTACCTTTATCATGACCCATGCCATTCGCCGATGAAAAATTACGCGCCGATGCAGGTAGTGCGCAGCTTGGTCGGCGACGAAGCCAGGCTCAACGAACGCTGCTGCGGCGAATCGGGCACATTGTCAACGACACGTCCCGACATTTCCACGCAAGTACGCTTTCGCAAAGAAGAAGAAATGCGTAAAGGTGCCGCAACGTTACGCGCCGACCACTTTCAAGGCGATGTCAAAGTGCTGACCGCCTGCCCATCATGCCTGCAAGGCTTGTCGCGATTTAATCGCGACAGCAAAACACGCGCCGATTACATCGTTGTCGAAATGGCGCGCCGTTTGCTTGGCGAGCAGTGGATGCGTGATTACGTCGAGAAGGTCAATAAAAACGGGATTGAGCGGGTTCTACTGTAAGCGCAAATATTAGATTGATCAATCTCTACCGCACACGGCTTTCTGGTTGACGGCGTATGGTCGCGCGGCATTCATAATAAAGACAAACTGCACAGCATTGTCTGGCTTAAAGAATTTGCACCGCCGAAAAAATTACGCCCGGGATTTCATAAAAACCGTGAAGAATGAGCCGAGTTTCAAAAGTAATATCGGCAGAAATTAATGCATAACCAAGATGCTTGGCAACTGCTGCTCAATTTATTACGTGCGGACAAGTCTACCGCTTTGCTCCCCAGCAGCAAAGATGAATAACACCATTAGCCGGTTGTGTTGCAGGAATCTCTTTTGAAGAAAGCGGCTGTTTGGGGGAAAGAGTAGCGCAATCAAGGACAATAAATGTTTTTAAGCGTCTCCATGATTTTTTTGGCATCGGCACTGACGATACGGTAGTACAACGTTTGCGCTTCACGTTGATACGCGATGATGCCTTCTTCGCGCATTCGCATCAGATGCTGCGACAGTGCCGATTGCCCCAATCCCACCAAAGGCTGCATTTCGCTCGGAGAAAGTTCGCCATGCTGCGCCAACAAACACAGTATCCGCAAGCGATTTTCATTGCCTAAAGCGCGAAGCAATACCGTGGCTTTTTTAGCGCTTTCTTGCAAAGCCGCAATATCGTTTTTATCAGAACGGAAATACGCATTCATGGCGGTATTTTAATATGACCGCGACCGCCTTGCATACCGACCACAAGATTACACCGCGTGTAAAAAGAACTATGTTGTCTTGTAAATTAGATTTTTCTAATATATGATGACGCCTACCCCGTAAACGAACGTTTGTCGGTCGGTTTTGGCAACGCCTCTTAAAACATATTTCATCACTCAACATGAAAGGGTTTTTCCATGTCAGTCTCTTCTTACAAAGCATTAACCGAAAATATTTCTTCGTACATGAAAAAATTGGGCGGAGGCATTCCCGAAGTCTTGCAATCTTTTGGCGCCATGAATCATGCGGCAAATAAAAACGGAGCATTGGACCATAAAACCAAAGAAATGATGGCGCTGGCCATTGCTGTCGCCATACGTTGCGACGGTTGCATTGGTTTCCATGTGAAAGCGTTGGTTGCGCTTGGAATCACCCGCGAAGAAATCATGGAACTATTGTCGGTCGCTATTTATATGGGCGGCGGACCTTCGGTCATGTACGCGACAAACGCGTTGGCAGCTTTTGAAGAATTTTCCGAGTAACGCTGGTCAACAAGGGCTTGTCCGTAATTTCGTGTTTAAGGCATATCATATCTTTAAGGAGAGACTATGCCTAGTAAATCGAAGAACAAACCGGTTGCCTTGCCGGAGATACCTCAAGAAC
>DBDN01000018.1 GCA_002293615.1 Betaproteobacteria bacterium UBA931
GGCGGCGGCTTTGGCAACGGCTGCCGGCGATGGCTGCCGTATCGTTTCGGCCTCCCGTACTTCTGCTACCGCTTCTTCGACTATCGGCAGCGCTTCCGGCACAGCGGCTTCAATCTTTTCTTGGGCCGCTTCTGCAACAGCTTCTTCCTCAATCTTTTTCGCCGCCTCCGCCTGCTGCGCCGCAATCGCTTCGACCTCCTCGCGGCGTACCAGAACGCGCTTTTTACGCACCTCGACCTGAATCGTGCGCGCTTTTCCGGCACCAACCGGCGCCCGGATTTCACTCGTCTGCTTGCGCGTCAACGTGATGCGTTTTTTCGGCGCGGCCGTACCGCCGTGCTGTTTTTGCAAGTACTCGAGCAATTCCGCCTTATCGCGAGCGGTCAATTTGTCTCCCGCTTTTTTTCCTTCAATACCGGCAGCCGCCAGTTGTTGAATCAACGTTTCAACCGGTAATCTCAACTCTTCGGCAAATGATTCAATCGTTGTGGGCATATCCTGCTTTTCTCCTGATCCTTATTGGCTGTGCGTTCTTCAAGTGCCTTCACCTCTTATTGGGAAGCCTTTTCCGACTCTTCTGTCGCAAACCAATGCGCGCGCGCTTTCATAATCAATGCCTGAGCCTTTTCCTCTGGCAAATCAACCATTTCCATCAATTCGTCAACGGCCAAATCGCCCAGGTTATCGCGCGTCTTAATGCCGTGTTTTGCCAAATCCGCCGCCAGCGTCATCGACATACCCTCTAACTTCAACATTTCCTCTTCAACATCTTTCACACTTTCTTCAAGTGCGATTTCGTCGGTAAGCAACGCGTTGCGGGCGCGGTTACGCAGCTCCTCGACCGTATCTTCGTCAAACGCGTCAATTTCCAGCATTTCGCCGATCGGCACATAAGCAATTTCCTCAAGCGATGAAAAGCCTTCGCTGATCAGAATATCGGCAACCTCATCATCAACATCAAGGCGCTCGGTGAACAAAGAGCGTACTTTTAGCATTTCCTCTTCATTCTTCTTCTGTGAATCTTTTTCATTCATCAGATTGATCTGCCAACCGGTCATCTCGGATGCCAAGCGCACATTCTGGCCGTTGCGACCAATGGCAATCGCCAGGTTTTCTTCGCTGACGACAACGTCCA
The DNA here is from genome assembly GCA_002293615.1 of Betaproteobacteria bacterium UBA931. Lineage (GTDB taxonomy): Bacteria > Pseudomonadota > Gammaproteobacteria > Burkholderiales > Casimicrobiaceae > UBA931. The sequence continues at coordinate 1,136 of DBDN01000018.1, forward strand.
TCGAATGCTTATCCTCATCGACGATAATGCTCTGCACTTCGGCGGGCGCCAATGCGTTAATCACATATTTCGCCGGATCTTCCGACCACAACACGATGTCGATGCGCTCCCCGGAAAGCTCGTTGGTGACCGCTGTCACCCGCGAGCCGCGCATACCGATACAGGTGCCTTGCGCGTCCAGACGCGGATCGTTGGAGCGCACGGCAATCTTGGCGCGCAGACCGGGGTCACGCGCCGCACCAACAATCTCGATCAGTTTTTCTTCGATTTCCGGCACTTCCAGCTCAAACAAACGAACCAAAAACTCCGGCGCGGTACGCGACAGGATGAGTTGTGGGCCTTTGGCTTGCCGATCCACTTTCATCACGTAAGCGCGAACGCGGTCGCCAACACGCAGAATTTCGCGGGAAATCACCTGATCGCGAGGAATAACGCCTTCGATCTTGCCCGACTCAAGAATGATGTTGCCGCGCTCGACGCGCTTCACTGTGCCGCTTAAAAGATTATCCTGACGCTCAAGGAAATCATTGATGATCTGCTCACGCTCAGCGTCGCGAATGCGCTGCAAAATCACCTGCTTTGCCGCCTGTGCGCCGATACGCCCAAATTCGACTGCCTCAAGCGGTTCTTCAACCACATCGCCAATCTCCAACCCCATATTCTGCTCGACCACATCGGTCATTGCGATCTGACGGGAAGGCTCTTCGTGCTCGTCGTCCGGCACGACTGTCCAGCGGCGAAACGCCTCATAGTCACCGGTTTCACGGTCAATCACCACATGCACGTCCGCATCTTCCTTAAAACGTTTTTTGGTCGCCGACGCCAATGCGTATTCCAACGCAGAAAAAATGATTTCTTTGGGCACGTTTTTTTCACGCGCCAGCGCGTCTACCAAAAGCAGCAAATCGCGGTTCATTTTGTCTTTCTCCATTCAATATTGGGAACGAGCCGCGCCCGTTCAATCTGCGAAAACTCAATCAACAAAGCCTTGCCGGCGCGTTCCACACGCACACATTCGCCATCAACGCCTTGAAGCAACACTTTCATTTTGCGCGCTTCCTCAATCGGCGTGCGCAATACCAATTGCGCTTCCTCGCCTTGAAAACGCACGAAATCCGCCAGTTTTTTCAACGGGCGGTCAAGCCCCGGCGAAGAAACTTCAAGCCGGTCATAATCTATATTTTCCGCCGTAAAAAGATGCGACAAATGGTGGCTGACCCGCGCGCAATCGTCGACGGTAACGCCTTTGGGCGAATCGATAAAAACGCGGATCGTGCGCCCTTTCGGGGACATTTCCAAGTCCACCAACTCAAACCCCAACGCAGGCAATGTTTTTTCTAAAAGTGCGTCAATATCCATATCGCTTACAAAAAAAAATGGGCTGTGTACAGCCCATTTCTCTGGTTCTATTTTTCCGACGGTGATTTTATCAGAAATTCGGCAAAATTCGTAGAAAAAACCGTTAAGCCACCGTTGTCACACTGTTTCAACCAACGCGCCATCGATCAAATGCAGCCGGCGCTGTGCCCGTGCCGCCAATTCGGCGTCGTGGGTCACGATGATAAGCGCCGTACCGGCTTCGTCGTTCAATTCCAGCATCAAATTGAATACTTGCTGCGCCGTCGCGCGATCCAGATTACCGGTCGGCTCGTCGGCCAAAATCAGGTCGAC
>DBDN01000080.1:0-150 GCA_002293615.1 Betaproteobacteria bacterium UBA931
CCGGCAGCCGGTGGCGCAGGCGCTGCGGCGGCGGCGGAAGAAAAAACCGAGTTTACGGTAGTGCTTGCGTCGGTTGGCGATAACAAAGTCAACGTGATCAAAGCGGTTCGCGAAATCACCGGCTTGGGCTTGAAAGAAGCCAAAGATCTC
>DBDN01000080.1:187-3980 GCA_002293615.1 Betaproteobacteria bacterium UBA931
CGGCGCCAAAGTCGAACTTAAATAAGTTCTTCTTTGCTCAAAGGCCGATGGTAAAACCATCGGCCTTTGGCGACTCTGGCGATATCGATTTTAAACGCGGGGTTGTCGCTTGAGGTTGAAGAAAAGATTGTTGTTTGGTCAAACAATTATCTTTTTTTCGTCTTCTGAAACGACTGCAGAGGGCAGGCCTGGTCGGACGGACGCGCAAGGCGTTTGTTGTCAGCCAGTGGTTGGTAGTGGCCAATCGCCAAGCCGGTGCGCAAAAGGCACGATAAATATCGTTTTGTATGAACATGTAGCGATGCGCACACAGTCGCTGAATTAAACGCCAACGATTATGGCGTGACTCATTGGAGCGTTTATGGTCAAAAATTATTCCTTCGCGGAAAAAAAGCGTATTCGTAAAAGTTTTGCCAAACGAGGCAATGCGCTGGAAGCACCGTTTCTTCTTGAAACGCAGATCGACTCTTACAAGAGCTTCCTGCAGCAGGAAGCGCCTGCCGAAAAGCGGGAGAAGCAGGGGCTGAAATTGGCTTTTCAGTCGGTTTTTCCCATCACCAGCCACACAGGGAATGCCCGTCTCGAATATGTGTCGTACTCACTGCAGGCGCCGATGTTCGACGTAAGCGAATGTCAGCAGCGGGGATTGACTTTTTGTTCGGCGTTGCGCGCGCGTGTTCGTCTGGTGCTGATGGATAAAGATTCGGCAACGCCGAAAATTCGCGAGGTTAAAGAGCAGGAAGTGTACATGGGCGAGATTCCGTTGATGACGGAGCATGGCTCGTTTGTGATTAACGGTACCGAACGCGTCATTGTTTCACAGCTGCATCGTTCGCCGGGGGTATTTTTTGAACATGATCGCGGCAAATCGCACAGTTCGGGGAAGCTGCTGTTTTCGGCGCGCGTGATTCCTTATCGCGGTTCGTGGCTTGACTTCGAGTTTGATCCGAAAGATTTTCTTTTTTTCCGCGTGGACCGTCGACGCAAGATGCCGGTTACGATCCTGCTTAAAGCAATTGGTATGGGTGCGGAAGAGATTCTCGGCACCTTCTTTGTTGCGGACGCTTTCCAGTTATCGGCGAAAGGCCATACGATGACACTGGTGCCGGATCGCCTGAAAGGCGAAGTGGCGGCGTTTGATATCGTTGGCAAAGGCAATCAAGTTTTTATCGAGAAAGATAAGCGGGTGACGGCTCGGGCGGTACGTTTGTTGGAAGAGGCGGGTATTAAGAAAATTGCGGTGCCGGACGAATATATGATCGGGCGCACGCTGGCGACGCATGTTATTGATAAGGAAACCGGCGAAGTGCTGGCGAAGGCAAATGATGAAATAACGCCGGAACTTTTGACAAATTTAATGGCTTCTGGCGTCAAGGAAATCCAGACGATTTATACCAACGAGCTGGATTGCGGTGCTTACATTTCGCAAACGTTGCGGGCGGATGATACGCCCGATCAATACGCGGCGCGCGTTGCCATTTACCGAATGATGCGCCCGGGTGAACCACCAACCGAAGAGGCGGTGGAAGCGTTGTTCAAAGGGTTGTTTTTCCAGGAGGAGCGTTACGACTTATCGGCAGTGGGCAGAATGAAGTTCAATCGCCGTGTGGGGCGCTCTGAAATCGATGGTCCCGGCACGCTTACATACGATGATATTGTGGATGTGGTTAAAATTCTTGTGGATTTACGCAATGGCCGCGGGGAAGTCGACGATATTGATCATCTGGGCAATCGCCGCGTTCGTTCTGTGGGCGAGCTTGCCGAAAACCAATTTCGTTCCGGCCTTGTGCGCGTCGAGCGCGCGGTGAAAGAGCGCTTGGGGCAGGCGGAAAGCGAAAACTTGGTGCCGCACGATTTGATCAACGCAAAGCCGATTTCGGCGGCAATCAAGGAGTTTTTTGGTTCATCGCAGTTATCGCAGTTTATGGACCAAACCAATCCGTTGTCGGAAATCACACATAAGCGTCGCGTTTCCGCGCTTGGCCCGGGCGGCTTGACCCGCGAGCGTGCCGGTTTTGAGGTGCGCGACGTGCATCCGACACATTATGGCCGTGTGTGCCCGATCGAAACACCGGAAGGCCCGAACATCGGTTTGATCAACTCGCTGGCGCTTTATGCGCGTACCAACGAATACGGTTTTCTGGAAACGCCGTATCGCAAGGTGGTGGATGGTGTGGCGACCAGCCAAATTGATTATCTGTCCGCTATTGACGAAGGCCAGTACGTGATCGCTCAGGCGAGTGCTACGATGGATAAACATAATAAGTTGTCCGACGAAGCGGTATCGTGTCGTTACGCCAATGAATTCGTGTTGTTTCCGCCGGACAAGGTGCAATACATGGATGTCGCGCCGTCGCAGATCGTATCGGTGGCCACATCGCTGATTCCGTTTCTTGAGCACGACGACGCCAACCGCGCGTTGATGGGTTCGAACATGCAGCGGCAGGCGGTTCCTTGTTTGCGCCCGGAAAAACCGCTGGTCGGTACCGGTGTCGAACGTAAAGCCGCGATAGACTCGGGTACGATGGTGAAAGCCAAGCGCGGCGGACGTGTGGATTATGTCGACGCGACCCGGATCGTGGTTCGTGTCAACGATGACGAAACGACTGCAGGCGACGTTGGCGTTGATATTTATAACCTGGTCAAATACAAGCGCTCGAACCAGAGCACCAATATTAATCAGCGCTCACTGGTTCACGTTGGCGATGAAATCAAACGCGATGATGTGATTGCCGATGGCGCTTCGACTGATACGGGCGAGCTGGCGCTTGGGCAGAACATGTTGGTCGCGTTCATGCCATGGAACGGTTATAACTATGAAGATTCGATCCTGATCAGTGAAAAAGTGGTCGCCGAAGATCGCTATACATCGATTCATATCGAAGAATTGACTGTCGTGGCGCGTGACACCAAGCTTGGCCCCGAGGAGTTGACGCGTGACGTGCCGTCGCTCGGCGAGGGGCAATTGTCGCGCCTTGACGAGGCCGGGATCGTATATATCGGCGCAGAGGTTGAGGCCGGCGATGTACTGGTCGGTAAAGTTACCCCGAAAGGCGAAACGCAGTTAACGCCGGAAGAAAAACTGCTTCGTGCCATTTTTGGCGAAAAAGCTTCCGACGTAAAAGATACCTCCCTCCGGGTGCCGCCGGGGGTGGAGGGCACGGTTATCGACGCCCGCGTCTTCTACCGCAAGGGCGTGGACAAGGACGAGCGCAGCNNCGAAAAAGCTTCCGACGTAAAAGACACCAGCCTGCGCGTACCGTCCGGTATGTCCGGCACAGTGATTGACGTCCAGGTGTTTACCCGTGAAGGTTTGGCGCGCGACAGCCGGGCACAGCAGATCATTGACCATGAGTTGAAAAACTATCGTCTCGACCTGAACGATCAGTTGCGGATCGTCGAAAACGACGCGTTTGCTCGTCTTGAGCGTTTGCTTAAAGGCAAGGTGGTTAACGGCGGGCCGAAAGGCCTGACCAAGGGCAGCAGGATTACTGCGGACTATCTGAACGGTGTTCCGCATCATGACTGGTTTGATATTCGTCTTGCCGACGAAGCGACGGCACAGCAGCTCGAAGCGATTAAGGAATCGCTGGCGCAGATGCGCGTTCGTTTTGATCAGGAATACGAAGTGAAAAAACGTAAGCTGACGCAGGGCGACGAATTGCCGCCGGGTGTTCAGAAAATGGCTAAGGTATATGTTGCGGTGAAACGCCGTTTGCAAGCCGGCGACAAAATGGCGGGACGTCACGGTAATAAAGGCGTGGTCTCGAAAATTGTGCCGGTGGAGGATATA
>DBDN01000080.1:3989-8331 GCA_002293615.1 Betaproteobacteria bacterium UBA931
CCTTCGCGTATGAACATCGGCCAGATTCTTGAGGTGCATTTGGGCTGGGCGGCGAAAACGCTCGGCGAGCAGGTTGACAAAATACTTAAAGCACAAAGAAATGCCGGAGAAGTGCGTCAGCATCTGGAGAGGATTTATAACGAAATCGGTACGAAGGAAGACATCGGTAGTTTCTCTGATAATGAAATCATGAGTATGGCCGATCATTTGCGCTCGGGCGTTCCGTTTGCGACGCCGGTGTTCGATGGTGCGGATGAGAGCGAAATCAAGCATATGTTAAAGCTTGCCGGTCTGCCGTTGTCCGGCCAGATCACGTTGTACGACGGACGGACGGGCGATGCCTTTGATCGTCCGGTCACGATCGGCTATATGCACATGTTAAAGCTGCACCATCTCGTTGACGATAAAATGCATGCCCGCTCAACCGGCCCGTACAGTTTGGTGACGCAGCAGCCGTTGGGCGGTAAAGCGCAATTCGGCGGCCAGCGTTTCGGTGAAATGGAGGTGTGGGCGCTTGAAGCTTACGGCGCATCGCACACGCTGCAAGAAATGTTGACGGTGAAATCTGACGATGTGACCGGCCGCACCAAAGTTTATGAAAGTATTGTCAAAGGCGATCACAAGATCGAGGCGGGTATGCCGGAATCGTTCAATGTGCTGGTCAAGGAAATCCGCTCGTTGGCGATTGATGTGGATATGGAGAGAAAGCCGTAAAAACCGATATTGTTTTAAAAGCGTGGTGTTTTTACGGACCATGCGCAAATCGGTAAAAGAAGGTTTGCGCATTTAATGAATGAGAACGAGGTAAAGCATGAAAGCATTACTTGATTTTTATAAGCAGATTACGCCGGGTGAAGAATTTGACTCGATCAAAGTGGGGCTGGCATCACCGGAAAAGATTCGCTCGTGGTCGTTTGGCGAAGTCAAAAAACCGGAAACAATCAACTACCGGACATTCAAGCCGGAGCGTGATGGCTTGTTCTGCGCCAAGATTTTCGGCCCAATCAAAGACTACGAATGTTTGTGCGGCAAATATAAGCGCTTGAAACATCGTGGCGTGATCTGTGAAAAGTGCGGTGTCGAAGTAACGTTGACCAAAGTGCGTCGCGAGCGGATGGGGCATATTGAGCTGGCCAGTCCGGTAGCGCATATCTGGTTTTTGAAAAGCCTGCCTTCGCGTTTGGGCATGGTGTTGGATATGGCATTGCGCGATATTGAGCGCGTGCTTTATTTTGAAGCGTATGTCGTTACCGATCCGGGGCTGACCCCGCTGACTCGCGGTCAGCTATTGACCGAAGAAGATTATCAAGCGAAGTTTGAGCAATACAGCGGCGACTTTCATGCGAGCATGGGCGCGGAGGGTGTCCGTGACCTGTTGAAAAGTTTGAATATCGTCAATGAGGCGGATAATTTGCGCAAGGAGTTGAGTGCGACAAATTCCGAAGCAAAAATCAAAAAAATCGCCAAGCGTTTGAAAGTTCTGGAAGCGTTTTTGAAATCCGGTATCAAGCCGGAATGGATGGTGCTCGAAGTATTGCCGGTATTGCCGCCAGAACTGCGTCCGCTGGTGCCGTTGGATGGCGGCCGTTTTGCCACATCCGATCTCAATGATCTTTATCGTCGCGTGATCAACCGCAATAATCGTTTGCGCCGTCTTCTTGAGCTCAAGGCGCCGGACATCATTGTGCGCAACGAGAAGCGCATGTTGCAGGAAGCGGTTGACTCGTTGCTCGATAACGGCCGCCGCGGCAAAGCGATGACTGGCGCGAACAAGCGCCCGTTGAAATCGCTTGCCGATATGATTAAAGGCAAAGGCGGCCGCTTCCGCCAGAATCTGCTTGGTAAACGCGTTGATTATTCCGGCCGTTCTGTGATTGTGGTCGGCCCGCAGTTGAAATTGCACCAGTGCGGTTTGCCGAAATTGATGGCGCTGGAGTTGTTCAAGCCGTTTATCTTTAACCGTTTGGAAATGATGGGCCGCGCGACGACGATTAAGGCGGCGAAAAAAATGGTGGAAAACCATGAGCCGGTCGTTTGGGATATTCTTGAGGAAGTAATTCGCGAACATCCCGTACTGTTGAACCGTGCGCCGACGTTGCACCGTTTGGGTATTCAGGCATTTGAGCCGGTGTTGATCGAAGGCAAAGCCATTCAGTTGCACCCGTTGGTTTGTACCGCGTTTAACGCGGACTTTGACGGCGACCAGATGGCCGTGCATGTGCCGCTTTCGATTGAAGCGCAAATGGAAGCGCGAACGCTGATGCTGGCATCGAATAACGTCTTATTGCCGTCGAACGGCGAGCCGTGTATTGTGCCGTCGCAGGATATTGTGCTTGGCTTATATTACGCGACGCGTGAGTTGATCGGCGCAAAGGGCGAAGGCAGTTTCTTTGCCGATGTTGCGGAGGTGTCGCGCGCTTATGAAACGAAGCAGGCCGATCTTCACGCAAAAGTGACGGTTCGTATCCGCGAAACATTCAAAGATGCCGATGATAAAGTGCATGGAAAAACTGTGCGTTATGAGACGACGGTCGGCCGTGCCCTGCTTTCGGAAATTCTGCCGGTCGGCATGCCGTTCTCGGTGTTGAATAAGCCGCTTAAGAAAAAAGAGATTTCCAGGCTTATCAATATGAGTTTCCATCGCTGCGGCTTGCGTGAAACGGTGATTTTTGCCGATCGCCTGATGCAGGCAGGCTATGCGTTGGCAACGCGTTGCGGTATTTCGTTTGCTTCTGACGATATGATGATTCCGACGGAGAAAAAAACAATTATTGAAGCCGCAGAAAAAGAAGTCAAAGAAATTCAAACGCAATACACGTCCGGTTTGGTGACTCAAGGTGAGCGCTACAACAAGGTTGTTGATATCTGGGGACGCGCCGGCGACGATATCGCCAAGGCGATGATGGCGAAGTTGAGCAAGATGGAGGTGACTACCAGTAAGGGCGAAAAAACCACACAGGATTCGTTCAACGCAATTTATATGATGGCCGACTCCGGCGCGCGCGGAAGTATGGATCAGATTCGCCAGCTTGCCGGTATGCGCGGGCTTATCGCCAACACATCGGGCAAGGCGATCGAGATACCGATCCGCTCCAACTACCGCGAGGGGCTCAACATCCTCGAATACTTCAACTCCTCCCGGGGCGCCCGCAAGGGCCTGGCCGACACCGCCCTGCGCACCGCCGAGTCCGGCTACCTCACCCGCCGCCTGGTGGACGTTTCGCAGGACGTTATCATCCGCGAGGACGACTGCCACAGCACCGAGGGCATTGAGGTGACCGAGATACGCGGTGACGGCAACGCCGTTATCGAAACGCTGGAAGAGCGCCTTGTGGGACGCTACACCGTGGAAAATCTTTACCACCCGGACACCGGCAAGGTGCTGGTGCGCAGCGATACCATGATGACCGAGGACGACGCGAAGCTGATTGTGGACGCGGGCGTTACCAAGGTGAAGATTCGCAGTGTGTTGGCCTGCAAGTCCCATCAGGGCGTGTGCGCCAAGTGCTACGGCGCAAACCTTGCCAACGGCATGCCCGTGGGCATCGGCGAGGCCGTGGGCATCATCGCCGCCCAGTCCATCGGCGAGCCGGGCACCCAGCTTACCATGCGNNACCTTCCACACCGGCGGCATCGTTTCCGCCGAGGACATCACCCAGGGCCTGCCCCACGTTGAAGAGCTTTTTGAGGCCCGCCGCCCGAAGGCCCTGGCCATCATGACCGAGATAGCCGGCACGGCCCACATAGACGACAGCAAGAAGAACCGCCACGTGGTGGTGACGGGCCCGGACGAAAACGGCGTTAGCACCGAGCGGGATTACCTCATCCCCTTCGGCCAGCGCATCCGCGTAAGCGAGGGCGACGAGCTGGAACTGGGCGATATGCTGACCGAGGGCCACGCCTACCCGCACGACATTCTGGCCATCAAGGGCGTCACCGCCGTGGAGAATTACCTCATTCAAGAGGTGCAGGGCGTCTACCGCCAGCAGGGCGTGGACATCAACGATAAGCACATTGAAGTTATCGTGCGGCAGATGATGCGCAAGGTGCGCGTGGACGAGGCCGGCGACACCGGCCTTCTGGCCAACTCGAACGTGGAGCGCAGTGAGGTGGAGCACCTGAACCGCGAACTGGAAGCGCGCATCGCGGCCGGTGAGGAGGACCTCAAATTGGCCGAGTACACGCCCGTGTTGCTGGGCATCACAAAAGCCTCCCTCGCAACGGACAGCTTCCTGTCCGCCGCGTCCTTCCAGGAAACCACCCGCGTGCTTACCGACGCCGCCATTAAAGGCAAGGTGGACCCGCTGCTGGGCCTGAAAGAGAACGTCATCATCGGCAAGCT
>DBDN01000080.1:8511-8742 GCA_002293615.1 Betaproteobacteria bacterium UBA931
CCGGTGATATTCGCCGGACGCAGGCAGAATTGGCCAGGCGGCTGCCGCTGAGGCCCACCCCAAGGGTGAAGGCGCCGCTGCTGTATAAAATAGTGAACGTGTGCTTTGTGGCGGTGTTTGCCGCCGCGCTGTTGTTGGCTGTGCTGGCAAACCCCGGCGTGCAAACCGCCGCGCGCTGGTATTGGCTTTTGCTGGCCGCCGCACTGGGCATGGCGCTGGCCTTTGGCGCTT